>JAFLUJ010000112.1 GCA_022511485.1 Oscillospiraceae bacterium
AGGCGGCAAGTCAAATAATTGACTTTGTCAATTATTTGACTTGGGAACAGTATTATTTCACCGTTAAATCAAGCTCCGATTTAACTTAGCATGGGATACTATACTTTTCAGCCACAAATTTGTAGTATTTATAAGGCACGAAATATCCCTGATCGTGCTGGCAGACAGGACACTGCTTCGGAGCATTTTTTCCTTTCAGGATGTGTCCGCAGTTAAGACATATCCACTCGGTGTCATCCTGACCCTCGTACATTTTGCTGTTTTCCAGAAGCTCCGCAAAGCAGCCGAAACGGTCTCCGTGAGTTTTTTCGATCTCGGCGATCTTTTCAAAAGAGAACCCAATGTCGGGGAAGCCCTCCTCCTTGGCGATCTTAGCAAACTCCGGGTACACAGTTTCCCATTCGTCGTACTCATTACGCTGTGCGCTTTTAAGAAGGTCTTCAAGCTTGTCGTAGTTGTCGATGGGGTAGTCCGCACTGTCGATTGTTATTTTGTTTCCGTTTTCTGGTTTAAGATGATTGTAGAAAATTTCAGCGTGCTCCTTTTCCTGATTTGCCGTAAAGGTGAAAATGTTATAAAGGAACCAGCATCCCATTTTCTTTGCCTTGCCGGCTGCAAATGTGTAGCGGTTTCTTGCCTGACTTTCACCGGCAAATGCACGCATAAGATTGATTTTCGTCCTGCTTTCAGAAAAATTTACAGACATAAAATATCCTCCTGTTTTTTATATGTATTGTATATAAAAAGTGGGAGGATATACATTAAAAATCATATTTTACGGACTTCCACACCGCAGACATTCAACGTATCTTCATTTACAGTAAATCGTATTTCAAGGTTTGCAAAATCCATAATATAAATTCTTTCGGTCGAGTTCTGATAAGCAGGACGAGGGTCTTGTGCCAGAATTTCCACAAGCCCCTTTTTCAGATGTTCGGGAACTTTTTCATAAAGCCCCTGATCGAACTCCACCTTTAATGCGCCGGCGGTTTCCTGCAATGCGAATCCGCCCTCCGCTTCCGGATGTGAGTCTGTATAGGCAAGATAGGGCTTTATGTCGTAAATTGGAGTGCCGTCCATCATATCCGCTCCGCTGACGTAAAGGACGGGTCCGTCCGGGTCGTCAAAGTCGATCTTTTTAAGGCTGACCGAGGAAAGTCCTATGGGGTTGGGACGAAACGGCGAACGTGTGGCGAATACTCCCATGCGGGTGTTGCCTCCAAGCTTGGGAGGCCGCACAGTGGGAGACCACTCTTCCCGGACAGCTTCTGAAAACTCCCACAGTATCCAGATGTGGGAATATCCCTCCAGACCGCGAAACGCTTCGGGAACACGATATTCAGGCTCGAAAATTATTCTGGAGGTAAGCTCCGTAAGTCCGCTTTGCCTTGGGATACCAAACTTGGCGGGAAAGTCGCTTTTTATATGGGCGATGATCTTCATGGGTGTCCCCCTTTTATTTATCAATAAAATCCCGTATAGCCTTTTCGATGCGCTTTACCTCGTCGTGAAGCTCCGCTGCGGAGACACGATACGCTCCGCTTCCTAAAATAATAAGCTGCTCCGTGCCGTCCGATGTGGCAACACGTACCCGGTAATTTTTGCTCAGCTCATGGGTGACCTTTTCGATGTACATATCCGCAGTTTCCGCTTCCTTTGTATAGACTACGCTTATATTGTGGAAACGCTCAACCTCCCGGACATTGCCCTTTACCTTATACGCATCGAAAACCAGTATCACTTCACACTGCTTGAATCCCTGATAGTTGCACAGAGTATTTATCAGCATACTTCGTGCAAGGTCAAGGTTGTCCTTTGAGGCTTCGTTAAGCTCATCCCAGGAGAAAATAATATTGTAGCCGTCCACCAGCAGATATTCCGGCCCTTGGGGTATGGGGACGGGCTTTTGCTTTGGCGGTTTGGGAGGGTGTTTCTCGGTGTGCATTGCATGACGAGGGTCACGGTCAATTTTGCCGTAGGTACGCTCGAAAATTTCCATAAGCTCCTTGTCCTCTGCAAGACGGGAACGGTAGTCTGCCACCTGTTTGGGAGTTATCTCCTGTTCCTCCTGCTCCTGCTTATGGTTTATCACGCTGCTGACGTGCATATGCCGGGGAGCTTCGTCCCATTTGACGATATGTCCCGCGCCATGGGAACAGAAAACGCTGTCGGCGGTATTTTCGGTGTCGCTGTCACAGTCGTATCCGATGGCGGAGATAACCTCCTCTGCATTGTGACAGGGGAGATAACCTTTCATCACATAGTTTAAACGTCCTCTGCCTCTGGTGTAGCTTATCACCTCGGACTGATAATTCATCATCTCCGTGGCAGGGGCTGAGCCTGTTATAACATCTCCCTCCGGCGCTGAAAAATCCGCTCCCATTCTTTGCAGGTCGGATAACGCCCTGCCGATATTTTCAGAGGGTATTTCCAGAGTAAAATCATACCACGGTTCAAGAAGGACGCTTTTTGCGGAACGCAGTCCCTGACGGACTGCCCGCCATGACGCCTGCCGGAAATCTCCCCCCTCTGTGTGTTTCAGATGAGCTCGTCCGGCAGTGAGAGTTATTTTCATATCCGTTATGGGAGATCCGGTTAGAACTCCGATGTGGGTTTTCTCCGCAAGGTTTCCAAGGATAAGTCTCTGCCAGTTGCGGTCAAGGTCGTCCTCCCGGCAGTCGGAGGCAAACGTTATCCCGCTGCCCCGTTCGGCAGGCTCTAACAGCAGATGGACCTCCGCATAGTGACGGAGGGGTTCATAGTGTCCTGCGCCCTCCACCGGTTCAGAAATAGTCTCCTTATACAGAATACTGCCCCGATCAAATTCTACTTCCATGTCAAAGCGGTCAGCGATAACTGTACGCAGAATTTCAAGCTGTATCTCCCCCATAAGCTGGACGTGTATCTCCTGCAAGCGTTCGTTCCACATAACATGGAGCTGGGGGTCTTCCTCTTCAAGGCGGCGCATTTTCATAAGTGCGGTGTGGCTGTCCGTTCCATCGGGAAGTATCATCCGGTATGTCATGACCGGTTCAAGCATGGGACTGACCGCATTTTTCTGGAAGCCAAGACCCTCCCCGGCGTAAGTCTTGGAAAGTCCGGCAACAGCGCAGAGCATTCCCGGGAAAGCCTCATCAACAGTACGGAATTTCGCTCCGGAGTATATCCTCAGACTGCTTACCTTTTCATCGTTCACAAGTTCACGGACTTTCAGGCTGCCTCCGGTGATTTTGATGTGGGTGAGCCTGTTTCCCTGTTCCTCGGTGATCTTGTAGACCTGTCCTCCGAATTCGCTGCTGTAATTTTTCTCTGAGCCGAAATATTTTTCGGCAGTATACCTTTCTATGCCATCCAAAAATTCGTCTATGCCTTCCAGCTTTAATGCAGAGCCAAAAAAGCAGGGGAATATCTTTCTCTCGGAAATTGCTTTTTGCAGGGCTTCGTCGGGGATCTCCCCGCTGTCGAGGAAAATATTCATAAGCTCTTCGTCAAGGAGGGCGGCGTCCTCAAAAAAGTCATCCCTGGAAAAATCCACACAGCTGTCGGACAGCCGGGAGTTAAGTCCCCCCATAAGCACACTTGCTTCAAAGGGGGATATATCCATTTTATTCACAAAAATAAAGGTAGGTATCCTGTACCTGCCAAGAAGTCTCCATATGGTTTCGGTATGGCTTTGAACTCCGTCAGTGCCGCTTATAACAAGGACAGCGTAATCAAGCGCCCGGAGGGCACGTTCGGTCTCAGCGGAGAAATCCGCATGACCGGGAGTGTCGAGGATGGTATATTCGCTGCCATTGTATCCCATGACTGCCTGCTTTGAAAAGACGGTGATACCTCTGCTGCGCTCTATTGAATGTGTGTCAAGAAAAGCGTCGCCGTGGTCTACACGTCCAAGCTTACGGATCTCTCCCGCACGGTACAGCATAGCCTCGGAAAGAGTTGTCTTCCCCGAGTCCACATGAGCGGTCATACCTATAACAAGTCGTTTCATCTGATCTTCCTATCAAATTTTTTAATATCCGGCTGCGACAGCCAGAACGTCCGCAAGAATAGCCAGAAGCAGCACTGCTGCTGTAATTTTTAAAATCCTGCCGCTTGATTTGCCGGTCAGATATTCTGCGGCAGGATGTAAAAGTCTTATCAGAATTACACACAGAACTCCGAAAATAAGACTGCTTCCCAGAGCGATGCGTCCCTGAAAATTAAATGCCCAGTGACTGTAATCCCAAAGAGATTCAGTCGTGAACCGTTCAAGGATATAGGAAGCTGCAAGCTCGGCAGCAGTAGTGAGAACAGTCCCCAGAATAAAGATAAGCGGGATATTTCTGAGCCTGTGAAATATCAGCAGCAGAGCAATTGCGCAGAATCCGTAAATAGGACATATGGGGAGATGCAGAACTCCCCGATCGGCAAAATGTCCCCATGCTGCCGAAGTAAGGATCGTTTCATAAAGCCAGCCGATAAAGCTGTATACTGTAAATTCTATTATTAAAGCTGCGGCTTTTTCTGTTTTTGTTTTCGTCATATAAAACCTCATAAAAATGGGTGGAGCAGAAAATTCTACCTATGGTTAAATTATATCACATTATTGAAAACAATTCAATATATATGGAGAGAAAAAGCATAGCTATTTTGCAAAATATTACTAAAATA
>JAFLUJ010000113.1 GCA_022511485.1 Oscillospiraceae bacterium
AAAGGGGTCTGGGGAATAACCTTTCTTCAGAAAGGTTTTCCCCAGTAAGAGCACAGTAATAGTGTGCCAAGTTATGATTTGTACTATTGTTCACAATATATTAACTCGTGCAGCAGCCTTGTAATAGTGTGTGGTATTGACTTTGCATTAATACGGTATTACTGTTCTTACAATGTCCTGTAGATTGTCAAGGTTATTATCAAGGACGTATTTTTCAAGACCCTCTATAATTTCTACGGGAGCCATGGGATTGGCAAACAGAGCCGCTCCTATCTGGACGATCTGCGCTCCTGCCATCATCATTTCTACAACGTCCTGCCAGGTTGAGATGCCTCCCATTCCGCATACGGGAATTTTTACGGCATTGGCGACCTGCCATACCATCCGAACTGCGACAGGGAAGATCGCAGGACCGGAAAGTCCTCCCACGTTATTGTGGAGAATGGGACGTCTGGTTTTAATATCAATTCTAATTCCAAGGAGAGTATTGATAAGGGACACCGCATCTGCGCCCTCTGCTTCAACCGCCTTTGCGATCTCCGCAATATTTGTAACGTTAGGGGAAAGCTTCATCATCACCGGCTTTTTGGTTGCGGCTCTTACGATCTTTGTAATGGAAGCCGCTCCCTCGCAGGTTACGCCGAAAGCCGCGCCTCCCGCTTTGACATTGGGACAGGAGATATTTACTTCTATCATGTCAACGTTTGTGGATTCAAGCTTCTCGGCGATCTCTCTGTATTCGTCCGCTGTTGAACCGGCGATATTTGCAATTACAACGGTATCCTTTGTTTTAAGGTTGGGAAGCTCGGTGCTTATAAAATGGTCTATGCCCGGATTTTGAAGTCCCACGCTGTTTAACATTCCGGAGGGAGTTTCCGCGATCCGTGGCGGGAGGTTTCCATTTCTCCTTGTGCCTGTTGTGCCTTTGACGGAGATACCTCCCAAAGTTGACAGCGGATAAAAATGCTCGTATTCACGACCGTATCCGAAAGCTCCGGAAGCAGGGACTATGGGATTTTTGAAATCCACTCCCGCGAAATTTACTGAAAGCTTACTGCTCATCAAAGCTCACCTCCTGAGAATCAAAAACAGGACCGTCCTTGCAGACATGGGCGTAATATTCTTCTCCGTCCCGGATAGTGCGGCAGGCGCAGACGAGACACGCTCCCACGCCGCAGCCCATTCTTTCTTCAAGGGAAACCTGACAGGGGATACCATTTGATTTGGCGGTCTCCGCGATTTTTTTCAGCATTATTTTAGGACCGCAGGCGTAAATGACGTCCGGCTTTTTGCTTTGCAGGACTTCCGCTAATGCGTCCGTAACAAATCCTTTTTTTCCGGCAGAGCCGTCGTCGGTGCAGAGGATAGTTTCCGCTCCGGTTGCTTTGAAATCCTCCTGTAGGATCACTGCGGCGGCGTTTCTGAAACCGGTTATGACCGTTCCGTTTGCTCCGAATTTTTCAGCCACTGCAAGCATTGGGGGAGCTCCTATTCCTCCTCCGATAATTACGGCGGTGTTGTATTCGTCTAAGCGGAAGCTTCCGCCTCCCAGGGGAGCAACAATGTCTATCATGTCTCCCTGATTCAGCTTGGACATTTCCTTTGTGCCCTCGCCACGGACTTCAAAAATTATCCTCAGAGTGCCTTTCTCCTTATTGATGGAGCATATTGAAATAGGACGGCGGAGCATAAAGCCGTCTGCTTTTACGTTTACGAACTGTCCCGGTTTTGCGGCTTCTGCAATGTCGGGACAAAGTATTGTCAGGTCGTATATTTCCTTTGCAAGAGTTTTCTTTGAAAGGATAGGGTATTTGCCTTGTGTGTAGTTCATTGTATTCCTCCTTAAATTTTCAGAGCAAATCCGGATTGCGCTGTCAGTCAAATTGCAGAAATTGTGCAACGGGTTCATTTTTATAATAGTCTCTCGCAGACATATTTACATTTTGTTTTATGTAGTCAATATCCATTCCATTTTCATATAACAGAGTGAATATTTTTTGAAGGTCTTCTGTCAGCTCAGGCGTTAATAAACGGTCTGTTCCTAACTCTTGTTTCTGATGATTGTATGAGGGCAGTATCTGTCTTGCCTGTAAACAAGCTCTCCATACGCAGGTGTTTCCGTATGAATCGGCAGAGTTTACATCTGCTCCCATGTCTATCATCCGTTTTAAAATTTTGTATGCTCTGTCGGCTTCCTCCTTGCTGTGAAATACTTTAAGTCCGCCATACATTATTTCTGAATTGACATTCCATCTGGTATTCATTATCGCAGCATTGATAGCATCGTGGAGCACCGGCATTCTCCATTCATTGCAGCAGTCTTCCGACTCCATAAAATTAACGTCCGCCTGCATATCAAGCAGATATTCTGCTATTTCAAAATTGTCTGTTTTAAGCGCCACCTGCAATGGAGACTGTCCGTCATCCTTTTTAGGAGGCTGTTTTGCAGTGCATGATATAAGCTCAGGTTTTTTCTCTAACAATTCTCTGACTGTTTTAATATCACTCTTGCGTATTGCCTGAAATAATTTTTTCAATTACACCATTCCCGTTAAGCTTAATTTTATTTTAATATACCATAAAAATGAGTTTTTGTCAATGTGTGCCGGAAACTAATTCAATAATAAAACAAGATCCCGCGGAGCAAATAACTCTGCGGGATCTTAATGATCAAAAGGTTATATTCGGAAATCCCTCCATAAGATACCCGGCGGCAAAGAGTATGAATATCCCCGCTGCAAGTCCCGTCCCAAGAATTATTGATGAGACAGTGAGCATTGCCGTCTGATTTTTGAAAATATGCTTTGCGATGATATAAATTATATATCCGATAACAGCTCCCAGAGTGTTGAGAATTATATCGTCGATGTCCGCCGCTCCCATGGCAAAAGCAAACTGCATGGCTTCAATAAAACAGCTTACGAGACATCCTAAAAGGATTGTTTTTCCCTCGATCCTGAAAGCAAGGGGAAGCAGTATCCCAAAAGGGATAAAAAGAATTATATTTCCTGCAAGATTCTCAATAAGCCGCAGAGGGGAAAGTCCTCTTATCATCTGAAGCGTCGCTTTAAGGGGGACGACATTATATTCCCGGCTTCTTAAAAAGAATGCTTTCAACGGCTCTGTAATTGCTGCGTATTTGAAAATCGTAAAACGCATAAGCAGCAAAAAATAAATTATGAAAATTATTTTCAGTATTCCCCGAATAAGTTTTTCTCTGTTTGATACAGTCATTTTATATCCTTTCGTTTTTTACCTGAGTTATGTAATAGTCCAGTAAATCGAATATCCAATCCTTAAGATCACTGAATTTAAATCCAAGAGATTCAGCCTTGTCGGTATTAATGCTGTATTCCGGTTCTCCGTTATATGGAGCGTTATCTCCATCGGGGGAAATAATTGTTTTAGTTCCTGTTTTCTTCTCAACGTAATCAATTATTTCTCTGAGGGATATTGTTCCGTTGGAGCTTCCGTTTACTGCACCGCTTAAATTTTTATCCGCAAGAAAAGCAAGGAATTTTCCCGCCTCATCGGAACGGATATATCCCATCTGACGATCTGCATTATCAATATTCATGGGGATGGATTTCATGGTATGTTCAACATAGAAAAGCAGTCTTTTTGTATAGTCATCTTCGCCGATAACAAAGGGATATCTTACTGCCGTCCAGTTCCGGTCTGGATAAGCCTGACATAAGGCACATTCAGCCTGACGTTTTATTTCATCGTAGGGAAAATCTGGTCTTGCACACCACACGAGAGATTTTTTCCTGCCGTCGAAATCATCTTCTTTTGTATCAAAAGTTTTAGGCTCATAAACGGCAGTGCTTGACATATAAATATATCTGTCACAATTTATTGCGTCCATGGCATATTTTATATCGTTGGAGCAGTATGCGATCTTATCGTACACGACATCGTACTTTTTATCTCTGAATGCGTTTTCCATTGAAACAGGGTCTGTTCGCTCAATTTTTATTCTGCTGACTGAATTTCCATATGGGTCTTTTGCAAGCTGTCTTGTGGCAACTGTTATTTCATGTCCCTGGCGTATAAGTTCTTCGGTCATTTGTATCCCGAAAAATCTGGTTCCGCCTAAAATAAGGATCTTCATATATAAGTCTCCTTTTTTGTTTTTATGATATATCAAATATATCATAAAAACAAATACTTGTCAATGATTGAAAAATCCCGCAGAAAAAACTCTGCGGGATTTTTAACTCACAAATTAAGCAGACGCCTGATCTGCGGGTCTGATCTTTCCGGCTTTAAGCAGACGGATAAACGCATTTGCAACCTCCGGATCAAACTGAGTTCCTGTGCATCTTTCTATCTCATTTAATATATCCTCGTCTGTCAATCTGGGACGGTATACACGGTT
This sequence comes from Oscillospiraceae bacterium, assembly GCA_022511485.1. Lineage (GTDB taxonomy): Bacteria > Bacillota > Clostridia > Oscillospirales > Ruminococcaceae > RGIG8773. The sequence goes on from JAFLUJ010000113.1 coordinate 4,382, forward strand.
ACTGCTCATTGCATCGTAGGAATCGGCAACGCAGATTATCCTTGCGGTAAGAGGTATATCGTCTCCCTTGATACCGTATGGATAGCCCTTGCCGTCATAACGTTCATGGTGATGTCTTGCACCAACGTCAAGCTCAGGCATAATGTTGATGTCCTTAAGGATCTTTGCGCCCTCGTCAGAGTGGGATTTCATAATAGCAAATTCGTCGTCTGTAAGACGTCCTGCCTTTTTGAGTATAGCATCCGGGATAGC
>JAFLUJ010000162.1 GCA_022511485.1 Oscillospiraceae bacterium
AAATCTCTTGATTTTACTAACGGTGGGGTAGAATCTGCCCGCGGGGGCTTCCCCGTAAATTATGATTTATATTACTTATTCACGGATATTAACTTGTGAAATTACCGTGGACACTCCGCCTTGACAATGGCGTAAAATGGTGATAAAATAGATATAATAAATCATTGAGTTGAAAAAGGAGAGATGCTCCCGAAGGGAGCACGATCATAATATGCTTAATCAGTTTTCAAGAACACAGCTTCTTTTCGGAAAGGAAGCCATGGACAAGCTTGCAGCTTCCCGTGTCGCGGTTTTCGGCGTGGGAGGAGTCGGCGGATACACCGTGGAAGCCCTGGCAAGAAGCGGAGTAGGCGCAATTGACCTGATCGACGACGACAGGGTCTGCCTTACAAACATAAACCGCCAGATACTTGCCACCAGACCGACCGTTGGAAAATATAAGACCGACGTTGCCGAAGAACGCATACTCCAGATAAATCCGGAATGTAAGGTGACCAAGCACCAGACCTTTTATATGCCCGATACAGCGGATAATTTTGATTTTACAGAGTATGACTACGTGGTGGACGCCATTGATACCGTTACCGGAAAGATAGAGCTTGTAATGCAGGCGGAAAAAAGCGGTACTCCCATAATTTCCTGTATGGGAGCGGGAAACAAGCTTGACCCTACCGCCTTTGAAGTAGCGGATATATACGAGACCTCAGTCTGTCCGCTGGCAAGAGTTATGCGGTATGAGCTGAGGAAAAGAAAGATCCCCAAGCTTAAAGTGGTATACTCAAAGGAAAAACCTATCCGTCCATTGGAGGATATGTCAATAAGCTGCCGCAATCACTGCATATGTCCTCCCGGAACAGCACGGAAGTGTACCGAACGGCGCGACATTCCCGGTTCAACAGCATTTGTTCCATCCGTGGCAGGACTTATCATAGCCGGCGAGGTCATCAAGGATTTGGTGGGATACAACAGCACAAAAAAATAATAAGGAGAATCATTATGGCTCTTAATTTTATAGGAATATCAGACATCAACGGCGGAATTATGACAGATACCGCCTCTTACGTCCGCAGATGTGAGGAAATATATCACCAGAGACTTGCCGAAGCAGCGGAAAAAATACGTGTAGACGCTGACGAGCGTCCCCTTGTGCTGCTATCCGGACCATCGGGCTCAGGAAAGACCACAAGCGCCATGCGCATTGCCGACCTGCTCCGGAAGCGAGGTCTGACCGTACATACTATTTCAATGGATAACTACTTTCTCCCCGACGGATACGGAGAAATGCCTCTTGACGAGGACGGCAAGGTAGACCTTGAATCTCCCCTGCGTATGGATATACCGCTGTTTGCCGAGCACATGGAAAAGCTTTTCAAGCGCGAGGAGGTAAATATCCCCCGTTTCAATTTCAAGACCCAGAGCCGCAGTGAGGGATACACTCTTAAACGTGAAAAGAACGAAATAATCATCATCGAAGGTATCCACGCCCTGAATCCGGAGGTCACCGGAGATACAGATTCTTTCACGACCTGTGTCTATGTAAGCGTGCGTACCCGTATCAGGGACAATGAGGACACTGTAATGCATCCCAGAGCAATACGTCTCATGCGGAGACTTTGCCGGGACAAGCTTTTCCGCGGACGCAGTGCAGCCGACGTTTTCGGAATGCTCCGTGCCGTAAACCGCGGCGAGGATCTTTACATAATGCCTCATAAGCACCGGGCCGATTTTGATATTGATACATTCCTTGCCTATGAACCGTCAGTGTACTGCTCCTCCCTCCTTGACGAGCTGAAAAGCTCTCCCGATCTGGCAGAATACAGTGATGACTACGGATCAGCAATAAAAATACTCAGCCAGCTTACCCCACTGACTACAGATGACGTTCCGGGAGATTCCCTTGTCCGCGAATTTATCGGCGGAAGCACCATGAAATATTAACGAGGGTAATGCTATGAAATTTATCCATCTTTCCGACCTCCATCTTGGAAAACGGGTAAACGAGTTTTCCATGCTGGAGGATCAGAAATACATACTCACCGAAATAATAAATATTATAGATGACGAACAGCCTGACGGGGTAATTATCGCCGGGGACGTTTACGATAAATCCGTCCCCTCCGCCGAGGCTGTCAGTCTTTTCGACGATTTTCTCTGCAAGCTGTCAGAACATGGCTTGCAGACATTTATTATAAGCGGAAATCACGACTCACCCGAAAGAATAGCCTTCGGCTCGCGACTGATGAGCTCAAGCGGGATACATATCTCTCCGGTTTATGACGGAAATATCACACCCGTTTCAATGAACGATATATACGGGACAGTCCATATCTATATGCTTCCCTTTATTAAGCCCGTTCATGTCAGAAGCATTTTCCCGGAAGAGCCTGCCGAAAGCTATACCGAAGCATTAAATACAGCTATTTCCCATATGGATATAAACGAAACCGAACGGAATATCCTTGTTACCCACCAGTTTGTCACCGGAGCAGCCCGCTCCGATTCAGAGGAAATATCCGTGGGCGGCTCGGACAACGTCGATCCGGATGTCTTTTCAAAATTCGACTACACCGCTCTCGGACATATCCACCGTCCCCAGAATGTGGGAGGAGAAAATATCAGATACAGCGGTACTCCCCTTAAATATTCATTTTCCGAAGCCGGACACCGGAAATCCGTAACAGTGGTTGAATTAGCAGAAAAAGGAAGCCTCACTGTCCGTGAAATACCTCTTATCCCCAGACATGATATGCGGGAGATAAAAGGCACATATATGGAGCTTACCGCAAAGTCATTTTATGAAAGAACAGCCACCGATGATTATATCCACGTTACCCTGACAGACGAGGAGGACATTCCGGACGCAGTCAGCAAGCTTCGTGTCATATATCCGAATCTTATGAAGCTTGACTACGACAATAGGCGTACCAGAAACACGACACAGATAGACTTTTCCGAAGCTATAGAACAGAAGTCCCCTATAGAGCTTTTTTCCGAATTTTACGAAATGCAGAACGGACAGCTAATGAACAGCGAGCAGTCAGAATTTATTGAAGAACTCATTAAAAAAATATGGAATGGTGAAAAATGAGACCGTTAAAACTAATAATATCAGCCTTTGGCTCATACCCCGGCAGAACGGAAATAGATATGGAAAGTCTAGGAGAAAAAGGCTTGTACCTTATAACCGGAGACACCGGCGCAGGAAAAACCACTATCTTTGACGCAATAACCTACGCTCTGTACGGAGCTCCCAACGGAGATAACCGGGATTCTACAATGCTGCGCTCCAAGTACGCCGCCCCAGATACTCCCACCGAGGTGGAGCTGACATTCTCTTATGGAGGAAAGGTCTACAATGTGAAGCGGAATCCGGATTATGAACGTCCCAAGCAGCGCGGCGAGGGAATGACCTCCACCAAGGCAGACGCTGTATTGACATATCCGGACGGAAAGGTCGTCACAAAATTAAAGGAGGTCAACGCTGCCATAGCCGAAATAATGGGAGTTGACCGCAGTCAGTTTTCGCAGATAGCCATGATAGCACAGGGAGACTTCCTGAAATTGCTCAATACCGATACAAAGGAACGTCAGGCAATTTTCAGGAAGCTTTTTAAGACAGACTATTACCGGACCTTACAGGAACGTCTAAAATCGGAGCTTTTTACCGTTTCGGGAGAGTGCAGCTCAGCCAGAAACAGCGTCCGCCAGTACATAAACGGCATAATATGCGGAGAGAACGACGAGCTTGTCACCGAGCTTGAAAAGGCCCGGGAGAGCAAGCTTCCCGTTGAGGATGTGATCGTCATTGCCGAAAAGCTTATCACGCAGGATACTGCCGCTTCCGTCGAAAATGAAAAGGAGATCGCAGCCCTGGAATCGGAGCTCGAAAAAATAACTGCCGCACTAACTAAGGCAGAGGAACGCGCCAAAACTCAGGCAGCCCTTTCGGAAGCCCGTAAAAAAGAAGCGGAGAAAATTCCCATGTTGGAGAAGCTCAAAGCCGCTCTTGATGCAGAAACAGCCAACAAACCCATGACCGAGGAGCTTTCAAAGCAGGTCTCCGTCATTGAAGCAGAGCTTCCCCGCTATGACGAGCTGGAACAGAACCGCACCCAGCTCCGAAAACTCAAGATCCAGATAGAAAACGACACAGACCTGCTGAACGCAAAGCAGAAAGCACAAAACGCTCTCAAAGCGGAGCTTGAAAAGCTTCGCACCGAGTTTCAGGAGTTAAGCAGCTCCGGCGAGCAAAAGGAAAAGCTTCTGGGAGAAAAGGAACGGCTCGAAAACCGGAAAAACGCTCTTGACGATTTGGATAAGTCAATCAGCGACCTTGAAAAGAAATACCGGGAGTACGAAAAAGCTCAGGAATCATACAAAGCCGCCGCACAGGAAGCGGAAATGCTCCAGTTGGATTTCTCTTCCAAGCTAAAGGCTTTCCGGGACGAACAGGCAGGGATAATGGCAGAGGAACTTTCTGACGGCAAGCCATGTCCCGTATGCGGCTCAACTGTTCACCCAAATAAAGCAAGGAAGTCGGAAAACGCCCCCACCGAAGCGGAAGTCAACTCCGCCGGTGAAAAAGCAGACCGGGCAAACGGAAAAGCCGGGGAAGAAAGCAGAAAAGCAGGGGTAATAAAGGGAAATATCGACGCCGCAGAAGCAAATATCAGAATACAGGCGGAAAAGCTCATAGGAGGCTGGGATACTTGCAGCGTTTCCGAATCGCACCAGACAATTGCTGCCATTTCCGACGAATTGGATAAACAGCTTTCCGAAATCTGGAAAAAAATCATCCAAGAGGAGCAAAACGCACGCAGGAAGGACATTCTTGCCGATCTTATCCCTAAAAGGGAAAAGGAAACCGCAAATGCTGATTTGGAGATTTCCGCCCTGAATGACAGAATTACAGCCTTTTCCGCCCGATTTGCCGAAATTGACAAGATTTGCGCCTCATTTGCCGCTGATCTGAAATTTGAAAATAAATCCCTCGCGGAAACAGAAAAAGAAGCTTTGGAAACGAAAATACGTTCCGGGAAATCCGCTCTTGAAAAAGCGGAAAAAGAGTATAACGAGTGTGAAAAAAGCCTTACAGAGCTCCGTGCAAGCGCCGCCCAGCTTAAAAATCTCCTTTCGGATACGGGTGATATTGACGCCGAAGGACAGAATATCCGGAAATTGGAGTTTTCCTCCAGAAAAAGCATACTTCTGGAAAAGCAGAAGATTTTCCATACCCGTATAGAGACCAACACCCGCGCACTTGACAATATCAGGGAAAAATCCTCTGACCTTGCCGCTCTGGAAAAGAAGTATGCATGGGTCAAGGCTCTGTCTGATACCTCAAACGGAAATATATCCGGCAGAGAAAAGATCATGCTGGAGACATATGTCCAGACCACATATTTTGACCGGATAATCAGACGTGCCAACACCCGGTTCATGGTGATGTCCGGAGGGCAGTACGAGCTTAAACGCCGGGAGACTGCGGTCAACAAGCAGTCCCAGAGCGGTCTGGAGCTTGACGTTATCGACCATTATAACGGAACAGAGCGCAGCGTGAAGTCGCTGTCCGGCGGAGAATCCTTCAAAGCAGCGCTGTCTCTTGCATTGGGACTTTCCGACGAAGTACAGTCCGCCACAGGAGGTATACGTCTTGACACGATGTTTGTGGACGAGGGCTTCGGCTCACTTGACGAGGAATCCCTGCATCAGGCGATAAAAGCCCTTGCAGACCTTACCGAGGGAACCCGTCTTGTGGGGATAATCTCCCATGTTTCTGAGCTTAAAGACATGATCGAAAAACAGATCATAGTCAGAAAACAGCAGTCCGAAGGAAGCACCGCAGATATAATAATCTGATAAATCATAATTTATGAGCCTGCGGCGGGGTAGAATCTGCCTGCAGGGGCTTCCCTGCTTGACATATATATTTTTTCGGAGTATAATGTGGACAGAGAAATGCAAATACAGGAGGAATACTATGAAATCAAGAATTATTCCCACACTGCCGGAAACAGTGCTTTCCTACGGTATAGGAGAAAAAGCAGAAGCACTTGACAGAGTCGCAGGAGCACTGGACATTACACATAAGATCATTTCCGAGGATCAGGCTGGGGAACAAGTTGGTTTTCTTGCAGGATACGAAGGATTTTCCTCAAACGGCTCGAAGATCACTGCACAAGGAGAGTGTGTGATCTTTTCCGGAATAGACAGGGATCGTCTTGACGTTGTATTGAAAGCAATGCGGGGGGAGGGGCTGAAAATTCCCCTTAAAGCAGTAGTTACCCCGTCAAATCAAAGTCAGACCGTTGTATGGCTTTTAGAGGAGCTTGCAAAGGAGCATGAGGCTATGGCAAAGATGGGACGCAGGTAAGATCAAAACAATACCGCACAGCTTTGAAATACTCCCCCATCCTGATTTTGGAGGATAATTCAAATCTGTACGGTATTTTTTATATACTGCCCGCTACAGCAAACTATACAATAGTTTGCTGTGTCGCTTTCGGCGGCTATAAAATCATAGATTTTATCGGGCAGTATGAAGGTTGGCTCTGCGGCGCAGCCGCACCCATGAGCATTGCTCATGGGCATTGCAAAGTGTTGTACACTTTGCAATAGAGCCTAGTATAATTTGATAACTTTTAGCTCTGTGTTTTTTACTGCCCCGGCAATGAGCGGTTCAAAATCAAATGCATTCTGAGCAGCCTCAACATCGGCAGGAACAGGTCTTGTTTTGGGATGCTTAGGCGTGAACACCGTGCAGCAGTCCTCATATGGCTCTATGGAAATATCAAAGGTATCTATTTTACGGGCGATCTCAACGATCTCCGTCTTATCCATACCGATGACAGGGCGGAACACAGGCATCCGACAGACTGCGTCTGTGCAGACAATTGCCCCCATTGTCTGACTTGCTACCTGTCCCACGCTTTCTCCTGTAACAAGAGCCTGTATGTCCTTTTCAGCAGCGATCCTCTGAGCTATCTCCATCATTATCCTGCGCATGATTATTGTAAAAAGCTCCTCGGGACAGTTATCCCTTATCGCTTCCTGGATTTTTGTAAAAGGGACGCAGTAAAAAGCTACATCTCCGCAGTATGGCGTGAGCTTTTCGCAGAGACGCTCCACCTTTAGTCTTGCTCTTTCCGATGTATATGGCGGAGATACATAATGTATCGCAGACAGCCTTACGCCTCTTTTCGCCATCATATAAGCAGCCACGGGACTGTCTATACCTCCGGAAAGCAGCAGCATAGCGCTTCCGGAAGTTCCTACAGGGATTCCCCCTGCGCCTTTGAGGTTTCCCCCGTGGATATAAGCGGAAGTATCACGTATTTCAACAGTGACTGTCATCTGAGGGTTCTTCACATCCACCGTAAGATGAGGATATGCTTCGATAATTTTTCCGCCCAGCTCCGCGCATATTTCCGGAGATTTCAGCGGGAAGCTTTTATCCGAGCGTTTTGCTTCCACCTTGAATGTACGGGACATTTCCGCTGTTTCTCTGATATATTCTACAGTGCTTTTGCAAATTATATCGAAATCCTTTTCAAGGACGGCAGCCTTGCACAGAGCAGCTGCACCGAACACCTTTGAGCCGATTTCCAGAACCTGTTCAAGGTCGATGTCATCTGATTGTGGAATAGCGTAAATTGTTGACTGTGATTTTTCATATGTGAATTTTCCGAATTTCTTGAGGCGATGCTTAAGATTATGGATAAAAGCGTCCTCAAAGCTTCTTTTATTCAGTCCCTTGAGAGCGATCTCGCCTTCCTTGAATATGATAAGTTCTTTCATAATATTTCCTTCTCTGCTATACATCGTATATCCTGTTTATCATAGCCTTGTCGCTTTTTCGCTCAGTGAGCCAGATAAGTACAAGCGTTACAAATCCCATGACCGAAATGAATATTCCCAACGCCATACCCTCAGGGAAGAACTTCATTTCAATGGTGTGAGTACCCTCGCTTACCGGAACTCCGATAAGAGCGTCCACAAGCTTCACAGGCTCAGTTTTCTTGCCGTCCACATAGATCTTCCAGCCGGGCTCCCATGAGATCGTAGTGAAGAGTATGCCGTCCTCCTTCGCAGTGACCGTACCCTTTATGTGATCCTCCTTAAAGGATTGTATCTCAAGAGGCTGCTGGCGAAGCTCCTCAACAGCGTTTTCAAACTTTTCCTGATCCAGGTAGTAAATATAATTATCCTTAAACAGCACTTCTTTTTTCTCCTCGCGTATAGTGGCTATAAGGGATACCTTCTCACCGGGGGAAAACCTTCCCAACGGCAGGATAGTCATATTACCGCCTTCGTAATAGTAGTCAACAAACTCCTCGTTGAGCCACAAATTGATCTTTCTCTCATAGCTTGACGGAAAGAACATATATACCATATCATCTGTGGGCGTCTCAAACAGATACTCAATATGGGAATTCTGTCCCTCTATCCTTGGTACATATTTGCTGTGTGTTCCATAGGTGGAGGGCTTTGCATTTTCCGGGATAATATCGTATATGTCGATCCTGTTGAAGAAATCCTGATCCCCGTAAGGAAGCATCGACGACAGCAGCTTATTCTGATTTTCAAAGGGATTCTCCCAGGAATCAAATTTTACATCCCTGATAGAATTATCTGCCATAAAGGCAACAGGCAAAGCGTAGGGATTTTCATATACATACATGATCTCCTTGCTGTCACCGTTGGCAAGCACAAGGTTATCATAGTGAGTTGATTTAGCGACCTCCGGCTCTTTGGATGTTTCTGTTTCTGCTTCTGTCTCTGTTTCCGTCTCATCGGAAGCCTCCGCATCGTCAGTCTCTTCATTTTTTTTAGGTGCGTTTCCCTTTTCCATCACATATTTTATTCCGAAAATAGAGTCAGTAACATAGGTAGAACCCTTATATTTAATATAGTGTCCGCCATAGGAAAAACCCATGTTCCGCAAAAACTGAATGGGAGCGGAGTTCAGCGTGGAGCTTGAATGTGAGATACCAAAAGAACCGAACGCCATAGCGTCGTTTACCGTACGATGGAAATTCTTTTCGATACGGTATACCCCGTCGTCCATATCGTATATTTTTTCTACAGTATTTCTTCCCAAGGTTATATATCTGTTATAGGAGCTGTGCTTGGAGTACACCACATCGCGATTGATCTCCTTCATTGTAAAAGTGGTGGAAAACGTCAGCTCTGCTACAATGAACACCGTCATAATGATCGGTATAGGTCTTACACGATAATGCTTCTTGTGCAGATAGAGAAGCAGCGCATATATTGCAGCAAGGACGATCGTAAACCATATGGTAGCAAGAAGATGGATCTTTTCTATGTCCTTGCCATTGGCAGTAACAACAATGTCCTGCTTGTCTATATATATTGCATATGCCGCCAGCAGGAAGAATGCTCCGCCGATCTCCTTGAAGCTTATTCCCTCTATGCGTTCAAATGCCTGAGCCGCCATAATAAGCATAAGGAAGCTGAACGTGAAGGAGTATCTGTAAGGCAGCCAGTTAGGGACCTGGAATCCGTGCCATACCAGATCAACAGTAGACATATACATTGAAAGGATAATAGAAGCACAGAGCAGTCCGAAGCCTAATTTCTGACGGAATTTAATGTTGGAGTTAAAGAAGTAGAGAGGTATCAGCAGGATAGTCAGCACTCCGCAGTAAACCACCGGAGAACCCTCAGGGCGGCAGGTATCATAAACATTCGGAAGCAGATTCACAAAGAAATCAATGATGTCAAACTGAGCGCTCATTTCATAGTTTGGAGTTGTAAAGCTGAACTTTCCAAGGCTCAGACTGTAGTACAGAGGTATCAGCAGCCAGGCAGCACATATTGCCGCCATGACACCTCCAACGGCAAATTTGACGCCGGAGTAAATAAAATATTTTATTGAGAAAGGCGAGGTATCCTCTGAAATGAAGAAATAATACCCCAGGAAATAAAGACAGCAGAAAATAGCGATCATCCAGCCGATATAGAAATTAGCAATGAACATCAAAGACAGAGGGATAATAAATAACAGCCACTCGCTTTTGTCCACCAGCTTTTCAATACCCCGGCAGATTATCGGGAGATAAATAAGACCGTCCAGCCACATAGGATCCATAAGCTGAACTATCATATAAGCCATAAGACTGTACAGTATTGAGAAGATCAGCGAGGTATAGGTGGAAGTATGCCTTGAATTGCGGAGATACCAGCAGAAGGTCACCGAAGCAGTGCCTACCTTAAGCATCTGCATAATAAGCAGGGATTCCGTAATTATCGACCTTGGCAGCAGCATAACGACCAGAGTAAATGGACTTGCCAGATAATAAGCGAACATTCCCATAGTTTCACCGGAGAAATTCCTGCTCCAGCTGTTTACAAGGCTTCCGTTGCCCCAGAAAGCGTCCCTGAGGTTCTCAAAATAGTATACATACTGACCATTAAGGTCAAGAACCAGGACAGACTGATCCTTTACAGGATATAAACCGAAAATAAAATATGAAACAAGCAGAACGATCATCGGTATAAAAAAAGCAAAAATATAAAGCCTTCTGTTAAACAAAAAGGACTTCAGATCGAAATTGATCTTCAATGGTGTTTTCATATAAAATGCTCCATTCATAGAATCATTAAAATTGATGCAGGAACATCTTTCCGTTCCATACTATATTATTATAATGCTTTTTGGACAGCTTTACAAGAGCTTTTTGGAAAAAAGTAAAAAAATTGCCATAAACCACTTGTTAAATGCATTCTGATATGTTATAATATAAAAAAAGAACATTTGTTGTGCGATATTTACATATATTTACAATAGGAGGACTAAATATGCACCTTTTTGAAAAAACTGTAAGCTCTGACCTTATATTCGACGGAAAGATCATAACCGTAAAAAAAGATACCGCCGAGCTGGAAAACGGCGAGATAGTGAACCGTGAGCTCGTCGTCCACCCGGGCGGAGTATGCATAGTTCCCATTAATGATAAGGGGGAAATTCTTATGGTAAAGCAGTTCAGGTACCCATTCCAGACCGTCCTTACCGAGATTCCCGCAGGAAAATTAGAGGTAGGCGAGGATCACCGTGAAGCAGGACTTCGTGAGCTGCGTGAGGAAACAGGAGCAGTATGCGAAAAATTTGAATATCTGGGAGTGTGCTATCCCTCCGTTGCATACCTTACAGAAAAGATACATATGTATATGGCAACAGGTCTTACCTTTGAAAAGCAGGATCTTGACGAGGACGAATTTCTTGACGTAGTAAAGATCAAAATGGAAGACGCCGTGAAAATGATAATGAACGGTGAGATCGAAGACGCAAAAACTCAGTGCGCGATCCTTAAAGCAGCGATACTCCTTGGCAAGGCAGTAGTACAGTAAATATAAGAAGCCGTAAACCGGAACGGAAGCTCCGTTTCAGTTTACGACCCCTATAGAGATACTTTTTATCCCCCGGCTTATTAAGCCATGCTTACCAAGCCATGCTTACCGAACGATCAAAGTCCGGCTTCTTCAGCCTCGGCTTCTGCCTGCATCTGCTCGATATGACGGGTGTAGGCTTCAAGGATCTCGTCCTCCACAAGCTTACGCGCTTCAGGAGAGATCGGGTGAACGATGTCCCTGAAAGTTCCGTTTTCGTCTTTCCTGCTGGGCATTGCAACGAACAGTCTTTCATCGCCCTGTACGACCTTGATGTCGTGAACTGCAAGCATATTGTCGATGGTGATTGAGATGACTGCTCTGAGTCTTCCGTCAGGAATGATCTTCCTGATCTTAATGTCGGTGATGTTCATTTAGAAACGTCCTCCTTAATAATTGACATTTGTGATATACGGTACAAATATATTATTGAGTATTAAATGGTAATTTATTCAGTATTAAACATAAATTTTCACCAATACTATGTATATCACTTAAATATATTATAGCAAGTTTTTTTTTAATAAACAATATGCGGGGTGTGTTTTTTGAATAAACATTTTTTTAACAACCGGAATCATATTCATTTTATTGGTATCGGTGGAAGCGGAATGTACCCTCTCGCACAGATACTTCACAGCCTTGGATATTATCTGACAGGTTCTGACAATAACGATACCGAAACATTACAGGCGGTCCGGGATATGGGTATCCCCGTTTATCTGGGACAGCGTGCGGAAAACATCAAAGGAGCAGACCTGATAGTCCATACCGCAGCAATACTTCCCGACAATCCGGAGCTTGTTGCTGCAAAGGAAAGCGGCGTGGAAGTTCTGGAGCGCAGCCAGCTCCTCGGGATAATAACAGAGCAGTTCGGAAACGCCATATGCGTAAGCGGAACACACGGCAAAACTACAGTGACCTCCATGATAACTCAGATACTTGTTATGCGTGGAGACGACATAAGCGCAGTCATAGGCGGAAAGCTTCCCATTATCCATGGAAGCGGCAGAGCCGGAAAAAGCGACACTATGGTCTGCGAAGCCTGTGAATTTCAGGATCATTTTCTCAATCTGGCAGTGGATACAGCAGTAATACTGAACGTTGACGAGGATCATCTGGACTATTTTAAAAATCTGGATAATATTATAAAGTCATTCCATAAGTTCTGTGAAAACACCACCAGAACTATTGTTATAAACGGAGACGACGCCAATTCCCAAAAGGCTTTGGAGGGCATTTCGGGAAAGGAGATCATCACCTTTGGCTGGAAGCCTGAAAATCAGTGGTATCCGGAAAATATCAGACATACCGATAAGCTTCTTACGGAATTTACTATAATGCATGAGGGCAAGCCATTCTGCGAAGCCGCGCTCCACGTTCCGGGAGAGCATAATATCCTGAACGCAGTGGCAGCAGCGGCAACAGCAGCAAACGCAGGAGCTTCCCCGGAAGATGTCAGCAAGGGTCTTGAAAGCTTCCGCGGAGCAGGAAGGCGCTTTGAAAAATACGGCGAATCGGGCGGGATAACCGTTGTGGACGATTACGCCCATCATCCCGCAGAAATAGAAGTCACCCTCCGGGCAGCGTCAGAGCTTGGTTTTGACCGGGTCTGGGCAGTCCATCAGCCCTTTACCTATTCAAGGACTTCCCTGCTGCTTGAGGATTTCGCAAAGGTGCTTTCCATCGCCGACAAGGTAGTGCTGACGTCCATAATGGGCGGCAGGGAAAAAAACACCCTGGGCATACACACAAAGGATCTTGCAGAAAAGATCCCGGACAGCATTTATTTTGACGAGGAAGACCACGACCCCAATTTTGAGCTTTGCGCACAGTATGTCTGTGAAAACGCAGCACCGGGAGACCTGATAATAACCCTGGGCTGCGGAGATGTAAATAAATTATCAAGGAGGATCCTTGAACTGCTGGAAAGCAAATATAACTAAACGAAAGGGATGTCAATATGAACGATAAGAAAAAACGCGTCTTCGAGTACATCAAGGACAGAATAGAGGAAGGCTATGCCCCCTCTATACGTGAGATCTGTGCCGCTCTGGACATTCGCTCCACATCAACAGCCGCACGTTATGTAAACGATCTTGTAGCAGAGGGCTATCTTGATAAGGTGGACGGCTGCAACAGAGCCATCAAGCTTGCAGGCAAGGGAGCAGCAAAGATACCCCTTGTAGGAACGATCACCGCCGGTCAGCCTATCACCGCCGTAGAGGATATTACCGATTATATCAACTTCCACGAGAATAAAAGCTACTCCGGAAAGCTTTTCGCACTTAAGGTCAGAGGCGAAAGCATGATAAACGCCGCCATTCTGGACGGAGACATAGTAGTTATCGAGGAATGTCCCACAGCCCGTAACGGAGAGATCGTCGCCGCTATGGTAAACGGAGAAGAAGCTACCGTCAAGACCTTCTATAAAGAGGACGGACATTACCGTCTCCAGCCTGAAAATGACACCATGGAGCCTATCATCGTGGACGAGTGCGAGATCATCGGAAGAGTAGTTTCAGTTATACGATATATATAAGAACTTATTCTTAAGAAATACCGCACAAGGAACGTCGACGGATTTTCGCTGCATTACCCGAAAGGAGGAGATCGCAGCAGATGAATTATTACGGACAGCCCGGTAGTCAGCTTCCACCGCCTCAGATGTACTATCCGCCGGAAAATTATGTCCCCTATGAAGAAAAGCGCAGGATCAGACACAGTTATAACGTGATCGGTCTGACGCTTCTGATACTTTACATACTGACTGACATTTTATGTACTATAGCATACCGTATACTTTACAGCACACCCGGTATGAGCGTCACATTTGATGAATCCGGCATCCGGGTGATCTCATTCTGGCATCTGTTCATAGGAACATCATTTCCCGCCTTGTCGGCAGTAATTGTCTTCGTCGGATACTGTATCTTTGCACGGTATGACCCCAGAGAGCTTTTCCGCACCGAAAACATCAAAGCAGGCGAAATGCTCAGATACATAATGATAATACTGTTTTTTCAGAAGGTCTCCTATCTGTGCTATGATTTTATCGACATGGCGCTGGCAGGTATAGGACTTGAGATCACCGAATTTGATTATACCATTGAACATACTCTTCAGACCTACGGAATGAATGTCTTTTGCTCGGTCATATTAGCTCCCATCGGAGAAGAGCTTATCTACAGAGGAGTTGTGCTGAGATGCTCGTCAAAAATAAGCCAGCGGTTCGGGATATTCTTCTCAGCCTTTATTTTCGGCATAATGCACGGCAATCCATATCAGTTTCTGCTGGGATTTTTAAATGGTATCATCCTTGCAATGCTAACAATAAGGACAGGATCGCTGATACCGCCAATGATCTGTCATGCGGCAAATAATTTCGTTGCTTCAATACCATCCATTATCGGATATTATGATAATACCGCTGCATACATAGTAAATTTAATTCTGTTAGCAGTATGCTTTGTGTCCGGCATGATCGTTTTTGCTCATGCGGTAATAACCGGAAAGCTAAAGCTTCCTAAATACACCGCAGCCCATAAAGCCCGTACAATTCCGATACTGATAACCTCCTGGAG
This sequence comes from Oscillospiraceae bacterium, assembly GCA_022511485.1. Classification (GTDB taxonomy): domain Bacteria; phylum Bacillota; class Clostridia; order Oscillospirales; family Ruminococcaceae; genus RGIG8773. The sequence goes on from JAFLUJ010000162.1 coordinate 14,997, forward strand.
TACCATAATAATTATGATATTTTACATCATTGACATCATAGGAAGTGTTGACATAATAGAAACGCCCCCGCAGGAGGCTGCGATAGCAGCTATTAAAATTTTCCTGCAATAGAAAGGAAGTAGATCATTTTGAACATTAACCAGACACTTGCCGCTGAATTCAAGCTGCGTCAGGAACAGATCGACAATACCGTATCTCTTATAGATGACGGAAAGACTATACCATTTATCGCCCGATACAGAAAGGAGCTTACCGGCTCTCTGGACGACCAGCTTTTAAGGGAAATCTTTGACCGGCTTACATATCTCCGCAACCTTGAAAAGCGTAAAGAGGAGGTGTCCTCCTCCATTGAGGAGCAGGGCAAGCTCACCGAGGAGATCACCGCCGCTATCGAAAAAGCAATGACACTTGTTGAAGTGGAGGACATTTACCGTCCCTTCAAGCCAAAGCGCAAAACAAGAGGCTCTGTTGCCCGGGAACGTGGTCTTGAACCTCTTGCAGAGTTTATTATCGCTCAGAACGAGAGCGCCGATCCAAACACCGAAGCGGAAAAATATATAGACGCAGAAAAGGAGATCCCCGATGCCGCCGCTGCTTTGCAGGGAGCTATGGACATCATCGCCGAGGATATTTCCGACGATGCAGAGCTTAGAAAAGCCCTCCGCGCAATGATAACGGAAAAGGGACTTATGACCTCCAAGGCAGCAGACCCGGAGGAGGAAACGGTCTATAATAATTATTACGAGTTCTCCGAGCCTGTGTCAAAGATCGCCGGACACCGTATCCTTGCCATCGACCGCGGCGAACGTGAGGACAAGCTTAAAGCGGGCATAGAAATTCCCGAGGGAAGCGGAGAAAGCGTTATTACGGACAAGTATGTAAAAAACACCTCCCCCTGCGGAGAGCTTGTAAAAGCCGCAGCCGAGGACAGCTTCAAAAGGCTGGTATTCCCCTCTGTTGAAAGGGAAATACGTGCCGCACTTACTGAAAAAGCCTGCGAGGACGCAATAAAGGTCTTCGCTTCAAATCTTCGTCAGCTCCTTATGCAGCAGCCCGTCAAGGGAAGCGTCGCACTTGGTCTTGACCCCGGATACCGGACAGGCTGTAAGCTGGCAGTTGTGGACGCAACCGGAAAAGTCCTCGACACCGGAGTAGCCTATATAACCACAGGAGAAGAACGTAAGATCGAACAGGGCAAGGTTCTCGTAAAGAATCTCATACAGAAGCATGGGGTTTCCATTATCGCAATAGGAAACGGCACAGCTTCCCGTGAATCCGAAGCCTTCATCGCCGATCTTATCAAGGATATACCACAGAAGGTTGCATATATGGTGGTTTCCGAAGCAGGAGCGTCAGTTTATTCCGCTTCAAAGCTTGCCGCAGAGGAATTTCCAGAGTACGATGTTTCCCTGCGAAGCGCAGTGTCCATTGCAAGACGTCTGCAAGATCCCCTTGCAGAGCTTGTCAAGATCGACCCCAAAGCCATCGGAGTTGGACAGTACCAGCACGATATGCCTAAGAACCGTATGGACGAAGCTCTTTCCGGAGTTGTTGAGGACTGCGTAAACAGCGTAGGAGTTGACCTGAACACGGCTTCTCATTCATTGCTTTCCTATATCGCAGGAATAAGCTCTGCTGTAGCAAAAAATATCGTTGCATACCGTGAGGAAAACGGCTCTTTCACCAACAGAAAGCAGCTTCTTAAGGTCGCCAAGCTTGGTCCAAAGGCATTTGAGCAGTGCGCAGGATTCCTCCGGGTCAGGGATGGAGACGATCCCCTTGACAATACAGCAGTACATCCTGAAAGCTACGAAGCAGCAAAGAAGATCATAGGAGAGTGTGGCTTTGCACTTTCCGATCTGGAAGCAGGAAAGCTGGCGGAAATACCGGAGGCTGCAAAAAAGGTCGGCGTGGACAAAGTAGCAGAGACCGCAGGAATAGGCGTTCCTACAGTAAATGATATATTAAAGGAGCTTGCAAAGCCGGGACGTGACCCACGTGACGAGCTTCCTCCTCCTCTTTTAAGAAGCGGAGACGTTATGGAAATGAAGGATCTTAAACCCGGAATGGAGCTTATGGGAACAGTCCGTAATGTTATCGACTTTGGATGCTTTGTGGATATAGGAGTTCATGAGGACGGTCTCGTGCATATATCCCAGATATGTGATCGTTATATCAAGCATCCCCTTGAAGCGGTAAAGGTTGGCGAGGTAGTCAAGGTAAAGGTTCTGGAGGTTGACGTTAAACGGAAGCGCATTTCCCTTACCATGAAGCTGGATGGCAGCGGCAAAGCTCCGATCCAGACATCGGAGCGCCGCGCTGAACGTCCTGCGCGTCAGGAACGTCCCACGCGTCCTCCAAGAGTTCCCCAGGGAAATACCATTCGTATCAAAGTGAAAAACAGTTAACGCAAATATGGGACTGCTGCCAAAAATGCAGCAGTCCCTGTTTTATACTATTCATCCATGTTAAAATTATCTACGACCTTATCAAACTTTTCAAGATATTTGCTGCTGTTATCTATGGGATCTGGTCTTGAAGCTGCAGGCGCATTATAATCAGCAAAAAGGGTCAGAAACGCTCTTAGCTTTTCTTCTGAAAGCTGGTCAATAACATTGTAAGCCATTTTACGCAAATCCGTAAGAATCAACTCCCTTTTTGTACGATGTCTTTTTAATATATTATAACTTTTTTTACCTCCACTGTCAATAGTTTTTCTACATATCCA
>JAFLUJ010000114.1 GCA_022511485.1 Oscillospiraceae bacterium
CGACATCCCGTGGAACGGTCCTATCGGCGGCATAAGCGTGGGTCTTGTGGACGGTGAGATCGTCCTCAATCCTACTCTTGCTCAGAGAGAAAAATCCGACCTTAACCTTACCGTTGCCGGAACTATGGAAAAGATCGTTATGATCGAGGCAGGCGCAAATGAAGTTGACGACGATACAATGCTGGAAGCTATCCTCAAGGGACATGAGGAGATCAAGAAGATCGTAGCCTTTATTTCCGATATTCAGAAGGAGATCGGCAAGAAGAAGTTTGAATTTGAATCCATGGAGGTCGACCACGACCTGTTTGACGCTATCGAAGAGCTTGTAGGCGAAAAGGTAAAGGTTGCTCTTGATACAAACGACAAGAATATCCGTGAGGAAAGACTTAATCCTATCAAGGATGAAGTCCACGAAAAATTTGACGAGCAGTATCCCGACAAGATACCAATGATCGACGAGTGCATTTACAAGCTCCAGAAGAAGATCGTAAGAAACTGGCTCTACGAGGGCAAGCGTGTTGACGGACGCGGTATCGACGAGATCCGTCCTCTTGCCGCTGAGGTTGGAGTTCTCCCGAGAGTACACGGCTCAGGACTTTTCACAAGAGGTCAGACACAGGTTCTTACCATCGCAACACTTGGTCCTGTAAGCGATTCTCAGAGAATTGACGGTCTTGATGAAGAGGACACCAAGAGATATATGCACCACTACAATTTCCCCTCATACTCTGTTGGTGAGACAAAGCCCAGCAGAGGTCCGGGACGCCGTGAGATCGGTCACGGTGCTCTTGCTGAAAGAGCTTTAGAGCCTGTAATTCCTCCCGTTGAGGAGTTCCCATATGCTCTCAGACTTGTTTCCGAGGTGCTTTCCTCCAACGGCTCTACTTCTCAGGGTTCAATATGCGGATCAACGCTGGCTCTTATGGATGCAGGCGTTCCTATCAAAGCTCCTGTTGCGGGAATTTCCTGCGGTCTTATCACAAGAGACGACGGAAGCTTCATGACAATGGTGGACATTCAGGGTCTTGAAGACTTCTTCGGAGATATGGATTTCAAGGTAGGCGGTACTCACAAGGGTATCACTGCTATTCAGGTGGATATAAAGGTAGACGGACTTACTCCTGAGATCATCAAGGAGGCATTTGCAAAAACTCACAAGGCAAGGGATTATATCCTTGACGAGATCATGCTCAAGGCAATTCCCGCTCCAAGACCTGAGGTTGGCAAGTATGCTCCCAAGATGCTCCAGACTAAAGTTCCCGTTGATAAGATCCGTGAGGTCATCGGTCAGGGCGGTAAGGTCATTCAGAAGATATCCGCTGACTGCGGCGTCAAGATCGACATTAATGATGACGGAAACGTATTCATTTCCGGAATCGACATGGAGAACGCAAAGAAGGCTCTCCAAATCGTGGAGACCATTGCAAACGATCCCGAGATCGGCGCTATTTACAAGGGCAAGGTCGTTCGTATAATGAACTTCGGTGCGTTTGTTGAAATTGCTCCCGGTAAGGATGGACTTGTACACATCTCCAAGCTGGACAAGCAGCGTGTTGAAAGCGTTGAGGACGTTGTTTCCATCGGTGACGAGATAGTAGTCAAGGTAATGGAGATCGACAGCCAGGGCAGGATAAACCTTTCCAGAAAGGATGCTCTCGCTGATATTGAGGCAAAGAGAAACGGCTGATTTGTAAAATTTAAAGATCAAGATCATATAGCAGACCTTCTGTTTGGGGGTCTGCTATTTATGTTTCCGAAAAACGCAATTCCGATATGTGATTATGTTGACTTACGACGATATATATGTTATCATATTCTTGTCAGATCTGATAATACAATTAAACACACATTAAGGAGGTATATTATGGAAAATATAGTTTATATGGAAGAACGGCAGCGCGAGATAGCGGACATCATCGCAAGGGAAGGCAAAATATCCAATGCAAGGATACAGGGAATGTATATGATAAGCTACGAAACTGTTCGCAGAGACCTTGAACAGCTCGAAAAATCAGGACTTTGCAAACGTACACACGGCGGCGCGATAGCTCCTTTGCCGGACAGCGGTCAGGTTTCGGTCAGACCGCCTGTAAACCGCGATTTTGCGTCCATGCCGATCTTTCCTGAATATCTGGCTATCGCCCGCAAAGCCTCAGAATATATAAGTAAAAACGACTGTATCTATCTAACGGGCGGTTCTCTCGGACATTTGATGCTCAAATTTTTGCCTACAGACTTTTTTTACACAGTCGTGGTCAATTCAGCAGATATGGCGGAAGGATTAAGAGCGTTCGGAAATTTTGACGTATATATCATAGGCGGAAAAATGCGGCAGTCAGGCTCTATAGTTGATGCAACTGCACTGGAAAATGTTTCGCGTTTCAGATTCGATACCTGTTTTATTACCGGCGGAGGGTTGAGTACGGATTTCGGGTTATCCAACGGCACAGGAGAAACGGCGGCATTCCAGCGGGAAGTGATAAAAAACAGCAAGAAGAAAATCCTTCTTATGCCCGGGAAAAAGGTGGGTCACGATTGCTTCGTCAACGTGTGCAGTATAAAAGAGTTCAGCGAGATCATAACGGACTGGACGGCTGACCCGAAGCTGCTTGATGAAATAACATCTTTGGATATTTCGGTAGTTACCGCAGAGGAAGAAAAATGACAGAGCTTAGTAGGGAGTTAAAGCTAAGATTTATGATACTGGACAGGTATCCCAGCCTGCGGGAATTTTCGCGGCAGGCGGATATACCCTATTCAACGCTGATGACAGTATTCAAACGTGGAATTTCGGGGGCAGGTTTCGATCTTATTATGAAAATATGCCATACCCTCAGCATTGATCCGGATGAACTGCTATGAGAGGACATTGCTCTTCTGTACGTATGTGAAACAGCCTGTTGCTCAATTGAAATTGAAGTGGCAGGCTGTTTTTCGTATTCAGGCAATTGGGGAAGAGAGTGCAAGCGTTTATGAATAATTTGTAAAATTAGACAAAATGTATTGACAGCTTGTGTTACATGGTGTATAATTGTGTGCATAGCAAGAACAAATTTTCCACGAAATTAATTAGGAGGCGGTTAAAATTGAAAAAATTTTATAGGGATATTATCTCGGACGAGGAAAGGGAATACTATATTTCAAATCTGACGGATGAGCTGCCGTTCCTGCGAATAAAAGCCGGAGTTTCGCAGGACGATCTTGCAGGACTTCTTGGCGTATCCCGTCAGACATATGGGTCAATAGAGCGCAGGGACAGGAGAATGACCTGGAATACGTATCTTTCGCTGATCTTCTTCTTTGACAACAAAAAAGAGACCCGCAGTATTCTCAGATCAACAGAAGCGTTCCCGCATAAATTTATAAACAGTATGAATGCCGAAGAATCAGCTCCGGAGAAGATAATGTCTAAAATACAGGGGTATTATCCGGAGGTGCTTGACAAGCTTGATGACAACGCTATAAATACAATAAGAACACTTATAATGATAGAATATGCACGATGCACAAATCAGCCGGGGGAGGCGGTAGTAAGGGCGTTTAACGGTATGAATTTTATGACGTCCTCTTCAAAAAATGCTAAGGTAGATGACGCACTGAAAAAGATAAAGGGGAAAGCCGATGAGGAAGATGGACAGCAGTAAAGTCCGGGCAGATGAATTTGTACGGAAGTACAAGCTCATAGAGGTAACCTCTGGAAAACTAAAAGAAATTTTGGAGCAGATAGGTTATACTATTGCGGAGTTCGGCAGCAGTGAAGCTTCCGAAACTATCATCAGTGAGCTGAAGCTGAGAAGCTATGCCGACAATACAAGGGGATTTACATATGCAGACAATAATTACAGGATAGTATTTGTTCACGAAAATCTTTCCGAGGAGGAAAAACGGATAGTTCTGGCTCATGAAACGGGACATATCCTTTGCGGACATATCGGAGCAGCTCCGGTCATAGGAAACGACGTTATGGAGGAATATGAAGCAAATGAGTTTGTGCACTGGCTTCTGAATCCAAATGTGTTTTTTCGTGCGAGGTCTGGGATAGTCCGTCATAAAATAGTGACTGCTGTATGCGTGGTTTCCTTTGTACTTGTGATGGTACTCGGTGTATTTGCCGTAAAAACGGTGGAGGAAAAGATCTATTACGGTGAATATTACGTAACGGAGTCCGGCTCGAAATACCACGAAGCCGATTGCAGGATAATCCGTGACAAAACTAACACAAGGCGGCTTACATACGAAGACATGGAGGAAGGGAAATACGAACCCTGCGAAATTTGTATGCCGCAGCAGTAAATTTTTCAGTAGTTGTTTTAACTGATATGATCACCGCATAAATTGTGGTATTATATAATTTTATTTTAACGTGAAGGGGAAGTCTTTATGAAAAAATCAGTAAAAGCATTAACATCATTATTACTTGCAGCATTGTTTGCAGCCGCGCCTATGGCAGTTCCGGAAAACAGCTTTCCGGAAATTTCAATTACAGCGGAAGCGGCAAGCAAGCTTTCTGCTCCTACAAACGTGAAAGCTGAAGCCACCTCAGATTCTGTAACATTAAAATGGGATTCTGTAAAGGGTGCAGATGGGTACAAGGTATATATGTATGATGAA
>JAFLUJ010000115.1 GCA_022511485.1 Oscillospiraceae bacterium
TTTCCAAAGACAGAAAAAGCAAGTTACCTAATTCGAGTCCAACTTGGGGAGCCACATTGGATAAATCCGAACTCTGAAAAGGGTTCGGATTTTTTCGTTTTTTATCCGGGAAAAGCTGTGTTTGGGCTGGTAGTGAAGATGTGATGATAATGGCGTTCACGGTGTTGATCGTGGACGCTATTGGTTTTTTAGTTTTTCGTATTCATCGTACACCATAGCCGCCCATTCGTACACTTTTTTATGCACAGCCTCATCAACAGAATATATTTCCCAAAAATGAGGGCATTATACAAAAAACGGCTCGGGAAAAGTGTCCCGAGCCGCAGTTTTGTCGAATGAAGCGGTCATTTTATCGAAACTGTAAAAGTAAGAGTATCGGTATAGGTTCCTGCATATTGGGCGTGCTCCTTGGAAAGATCCGATTTAAATTCAAGGATCGCCCAGCCTGAACCTTCTCCTGCATTTATTATCAGCAGGATATACTCGTTTCCCTTAGGAATGGTCGCATAATTTATTTGAATATAATAATCTATAAATCCGCTGCCATTCCGCATTTGAAAGTTATTCATGCTTGAAACATCCACATAAAGAGTGCTGCCCTCGTTAAGAACTACGTCCTTTGCCAATACACCTCTTTCTACCGTTGTTTCCGTATCAGTAAAAGTCACACTGGCAGGAATAGTTACGGTGTAGGATTCATCAAGTTCGTAATCAACATTTATCACACTGCTTTTTCCGGCTGATTTTTCGTTTATTTCTATTTCCGCACTTGCCGGTGCAGAAATAACAGCCAGAGTCATGACGGTCGCAATAATAGCGGATAAAATTTTTTTCATTTGGATGCCTCCTGAAAAATCAATATTAATACTGTCCTCCCCTGCAAACATCTGCGTTGTTTGCCACAGAGTCTGATATTAAAGCTGGCATACGGGTTTTGATACTTTTACTATTTTACGATAAGCCTGGTTTCCATATCGGCATTGTTGGTGGGGGTCTTATTCTCGTTCATACGATATGGCTGAACATGAACAGCGGCTTTATATACGCCTTTTTCAAGCCCCCGTGAAAGTGTTATTTCACGGATATGCTTCCCGGGTTCAACAAGTCCGGAGGTATACAGCACTTCATAACCCTGCTCACTGTCATTGTACAATCGCAGTTCAAATGTGAGATAATAAAGTTCCGCATTTTCTTCGGGATTATAGAAATCTACAGATATTTCTTTTTTTCCCTCCGGAAATGTGATAAAACCTTTTCCGGATATCATCACACCTTGTTCTGTTGTATTTTCTTTTTCTGATGTCCGGTGGGAATTATCCCCGGCATCAGGATCAATTGTAAGACCTACACCTCCCTGAACAGCAGATGTTTCCGAGGGAGCTTTTCCGCTGTCGTACTTATGCTGAGAAAATATGCCGAATAATATTACAAGTAAAAAAAGAAGCAACAGAAGCAAAAGGAGCAGCAATTTCCCATTGTTGTCCCACTCTTCTTTTTTGAGGTTCCTTTTCACTACGTCACTTTCTTTCGCTATAATTCAGTCTTTGATAGAAAGACAGGTTTATACTCAATCAGCCTATAAACCCATTGTCATAATATTCCGGAGCCAGACAAAACGTTACTTTCTGTAAACATCGTCTCAATATCACAACACATCAGATAAATCAACAACAGCGTGACAAAAATATACAAAATATGATTAGAGCCACATACCCTATCGGAATGTTGCTGAATATATTTTTTCCGCTAAAAGGGAGTGCAGAGGGAACGGCTGCCCCTCGGAGAGCGCCTTGTACTTATGATATGAAGCCTGCGGAATGTCATAAGTACTATGGCGTTAGTTGTGGCAAAGCCACGACTAAATAGGCGGCTTCGCCGCCAGTGGTTTGCGTTAGCAAAGCGTATGGCTCCCGTCAGGGAGCAATACAAATTCCGTTAGGAATTTGTATACGGACAGACAGGTAAGCGAAGCAAAAAAACAGCACCCGTATATCACTGAATGAAAGTGGTATATAGATGCTGTTTTTCTGTCTGAGCTTACTGCTGTCCCGTGAACATAGCATCATAGCTGATCTCGAAATGTTCAGCCAACCTCATAAGGTCGGAATTGGTGAAAGCAAGTATCTTGTTGTTGTCGGTGTTGGAATCAAACAAGTCCTTAACTTTCTGTGAGAACATACCCGTTTCAAGCAGATCGGTTTCGCTCCTGCCGTTGCGTTTCAGATTTTCTACCACAAGACGGGAGATCATAACTTGCAGATACTTGTAGTCCTGTGAATAGGGAAGACGGGAAAGAACATCAATGACAAGCTCCTTGTCGCTGAGATAGGTCTTGTCGGCAGGGCGGTCTTGTTTCTCTATCTCCTTGCCCAGCAGATACTTTATTGAACATCTGAGGTAGCCCGCTATTCTTTCAAGGGTGGAATAGGTAACCTCACGCCCTCCGAGAATGCTCGCAACATATTGGGGATTGGTACGGGCTATGGTGTATGTGCGCTCAATAACGCCCTTGCTGTCGCTTATTACAATGCTCTCAATTTCTTTGGGATCGGTTTCCTCTATAAGAAAGTAGTCGGCAGATACATTAAAATAATTTGCTATCTTGGAAAGGGTATCGGCATTGATAGTTGCTCCGCCCTCCCAGCGTTTGAGGTTTCCGGGACTGATATTAAGCTCTTTGAGTACGGGAGTAGGCTTCACATTGAATGAATTGCATATCTCTATAAACCTCTCGTAAAACATAAATAAAAATCCTCTCTTTCTTTTGTACAATCTCCATAAATTTGATATTGGAGATATAAAATGCACTAAATAATCTTGATAAGTTCAGTATAATGAATTATAATGTGATTATCGGTGAATAATAATTCATCAAATACATTATATCATACTAAAAAGCAAATGTCAATAGGCTTTTTGAAGAAAGGAGTGAAAAAATGAATGCAAAAAGAGTATCGTTGTGTCAGGGAAAGGGCAGTCTTTCACACAATATGCGGCTGTTTACGGCAAATAATGTTGACAGCACCCGTACCAAAGACAATATAGTGTTCGTGAACATCTCCCAGCAGGAGATATACGAAAAGCTATTTGACGAAGCGATCAGAGAGTATAATGCCAAACAAAAGCGGAGTGACCGCAAGATCACCACGGGATATTATGAACATCAGTTTGGCAGGGGATATTCTCCCAATGTGGTCACATCTGCGGATAAACGCAAGAGCTTTTATGAGGACGTTGTTCAGATAGGCGATATGAAAAATACAGGCGTGGGGACTGCCGATGCAGAAACGGCAAAGGCGGTGCTTACCGACTATATGAACGGCTTTGAACAGCGCAACCCAAATTTCAAGGTGTTCTGTGCGGTACTGCATATGGACGAAGCAACACCACATCTGCATATTGACTATGTTCCTATCGGACACTATTCAAGAGGGCTGTCCGTCCAGAACGGCATTGCACAGGCTCTAAAGGAAATGGGCTTCGGCACAGGCAAGGACGCAATAGCCCGTTGGCGGCAGTCTGAATATGAGGTGCTGAAAGGTATCTGCACAATGTACGGAATTGAGCTTTTACCGCCCGAAAAATCGGTAGGCAGTAAGTCGGTGGAGCTGTATAAAGAGGAAAAACGCCTTGAAGAAAAGGTGCAGAAGCTCAGGGAAATGGATCTTGCGGCTGACAGCACCGAAATCCCCTACAAGAAAAAGCTCTTTGGCGGTGGATATGTTCTGACAGAGCAGGAATATGCCGACTTTACCGCCGAAAAGAAAGCGGTATCGGTGCAGAGGGCTGACGCTGAACGCAAGGTCATAGAAGCAGAGGAAAGTGTCCGACAGACCGAATCCAGACGGAGCGTTCTTTCAGATCGTGAAGATGACCTTGCCGAAAGGGAGTCCGCCTTTGAGAAAAAGAAGGCTGCCGAAGAAAATGAAATCAGTAAGAATGTTAATCGGACTTCATGGGCACGAATGCAGGCAGATATAGAGTTAGAACGTGCAAGGAAGCTCGTTGAGGAACAGCTTGATATAAATAATGTCCTCCGGGACACGAAATCCCAGCTTGAAAAAGCAAAGTCGGAAATTGACAGTCTCTTAGGTTTCAAGATAGAAAATATGCACCTGAAAAATGAAATGATGGCAAAGGACAGAAAGCACCGGGAAGAGATCGACAATCTCGAATCCGACTACTCTCACAAGATAAGAGAGCTTACCGCTGATGTGGCAAGTCGGGATAAGGTCATTTCCGAGCAGAAAGCAAGCATAGAAACGCTTGAAAATACCATTGCCGAAAAGGACAGCATTATCAGCAAACAGGAGCAGGATATCAAGGTCGGTGATGAGCTTTACCTTGACGCTTGTGCGGTTGGTGAATACGCCTGCAAAAAGCTGGGAAAGGACTTCAAGCGGTGTCTTGATATGAAAATAAATAATTACAGCATACCCTACATTTTTGGTGAACAAAGAAGTTACAGCAGATAAAAGAGAGAGGATTGATGACATGACAAATTTTGTAGATTTCGGGCTTGGTCTTGATATGGGCAAGCCCCCTGACCGCAAGGATATTGAAA
>JAFLUJ010000116.1 GCA_022511485.1 Oscillospiraceae bacterium
GCGGGCATAGCAGTTTCCGTGACCTCATTTACATTTGAGGTGATGGTGGTTTCTGTTACCGCAGCGGCGGAGTTTTCCCCATCAGGCTGGGGAGTGCCATCCTGAGGTGCTGTAGTTTCGGAAGCCTCGTCTGTATCCTCCATAGGTTCGGTCTCAGCTTCGGAAGAAATTTCCGTTTCTGTGGCAGGTTCAGTTACAGTTTCGGTCGGCAGGGCAGTGCGGACATTTCCGTATCCGGAGGTAAATTCCATAGGATACCAGCCAAAGCCGTCAATGTATATCTCTACCCAGGCGTGACCACGGTAGTCTGTGACGTCAACGATGGCGGATTCTCCGTACTGAATGTCACTTGGAAAGTCTCCCGGCTTGATGATATATCCTTCCACATATCTGGCGGGGATACCTGCGTATCTGCACATAAGCGCTGCTGTGGAAGCAAAGTGTGAGCAGCTTCCCTTGCGGTTTGTAAGGAAATTCTCCACGAAATCTTCTCCGGCAGGAAGCTTTCCTGCGCTTAGACTGTAGGTGCAGTTTTTTCTCAGCCAGTTTTTGATATAGTAAAGCTTACGGCTGAAAACTGTCATTTCATCAAGCGTGCTTTTTCCTGTTTGTATTTCTTCTGATGAAATATACTCATAGTATTCATCGTTGAAGATACTGTCCGCCGCTGAAAACTTATCGGGAAGTCCCATATAGTATGTGTACACAAAATTTCTGTACTGTGCTTCGTCTGCTGTAAGCGCAGGATTCAAACTCTGCCATCTGACCTTGAAAAGATTCTGATAGCCATAATTTCCGGAGGGGTCATAGAACTGTCCTAAATAGGAGCTTTCGCCGCCTGCAAAGCTGCTGTCTCCGCGTATGCTGTACCGTGCTACGCTTTCGGGTACAAGGTTATAGGGCATATAAAGATAGTTTCTGCCTCCGGCTATGTTTTTTACCGCGAAGCTGTATTGCGGAATTGCAGGACTGTAGGAAGACAGGTATGTGGACGGTGAATTTTTAAGACTGTAGCTGTCCAAAAGCAGCGGAGAAAGTCCCTCTGTGGAAAAGTCTCCGATCATTCGCTCCAGCTGCTGCTGTTCTGAAGATGGAAGAGCCTCCCAGCTTCTGCCGGTGTAGACTGCTCCCACAAATCCTCTTAAATAAATAGTTTCCTTTGATTTTGGGATGGCTACCTGCAGGATCGCTTTATTGTCAAAGGTTATTTCATCGAACTCTCCAAGCTTGCCGTGGTTTATCGCTCCCGACTGTCCGGGATTTTTTATTGTGATGGTCAGTATTTCGCTGACTGCGTTTTTCATTTCTCCGCTTTCTACGTATCCGGTAAAGTCGTCGTAAAGCTGGTCAATACGCTCGGGACGCTCGTATCCGCCAAGCTTGACAAAAGCAGTCACTATCCCGAAGCAGACAGCCGCTGTCAGCGCCGCTGCAAGACCGCTGTGTGCGGTGGCATATTCACATTTGCCGGAGCTTATCTTCTCGGGAGAGCTGTTTTCCAGTGCAAGAGAGGCTGCACAGACAGCTATCACTGCCGCAAATGCCACATAATCAGGTTCAAGACCGAACATCAGCACCGCTATGGGAAAGATAAGAACGGAGATACATATCCCCATCGAAAAGCTGCTCCGGGAAGCAAAATAGGCGGTCAGCATACAAAGGAATGCAGTGTAGAAGCAGATGAATATTGTAACGTGCAGGGCCGCCTTGTCAGGCTCGGCAATAATGAAAAGGGGATCGTTACGGAATACTTCCCGCACTCGGGCAAGATAGATGTTTACAGTGTTTGCCAGACCGGCGCATATCTGATACCTCAGAAAAAAAACTATTGCAAGGAAGACCGCCGATACTGCTATGGAAGCAGCTCCCGAGAGCTTCGGTTTAAGATTGAAAGCAAGGGTAAAAGCTCCGCAGGCGATAACAGCAGTCAGCACCGGAGCAAACCGTCCAGCAGGCATATCTACGCAGGTCAGAAGGCAGAAAACCGATCCGAGACAGCCTGAAAGAACAAGCAGGAATTTTATTATAACAGGGGAGAGGCTTTGCCCTGCTTTTTTTGAAATTTTCAGTCCCGCAGAGATCTTAACGGGGAGCTTAGCTTTTTTTATCATTGCTTTTTTCCTTTCAAAAGGGGTATCAGATGTCAAGCTCAGTTTGTGACAGCTCCTCTGCCAGTCCGCATATTATTTCGGCGGAAGAATTTTCAGCATCGGAGATCCCCTCAGATGATATGCAGAAAATAGTCAGTCTTGATTCTCCGCAGAAACGGGAGAGCTCCTCGGCGGACGCTTTGCTTACAGCGGCTGTCACAACGAGGACACGGGAATAGCCTTTTCCGATGATAAGCGTATCATCCGCAATAGAGGCAGCTTCCGCTATAGGTGTTTTAAACTCAAGGGAAGATATATCGGCGCAGAGTTTTCCGAATGCGGCGTAAAATTTGTCAGCGTCTGAAATATCCTCTGTCATAAGTGTAAGATCGTTCCATGCAGCTGCCACGGTATGGAGAGTGCCGCTTTCTGTCATAAATGAGGAAATGGTAGCTGCCATGTCAAGCACAGCATCGGTATAGTAAGCGGTCTTGCAGCCGGAAAAATCGCACAGTATAAGCGTTTTGCTGCTTATGGGAAGGGAAAGCTCCTTGACGATAAAGCTTTCGCTTCTGCTGCTGAGCTTCCAGTGTATGCGGTTGTGACGGTCTCCGTCACGGTATTCCCTGAGCTGGAAAATTTCAGATGGGTCGTCTCCGGACTTTATCTGAGAAAAGGTATTGCTTTCCGAGTCGGATACGAAGCTGCTTTCAATATCCGCAATGACAGGAAAAACACAGGGCAGTATTATTATTTTTTCCCTGAAATTTATTTTTTTTCGCAGACGGGTTATGCCAAGAAAGTCACACAGTACAATATTTTTTATGCTGACCTCCACCGAGCCGCAGTGATCGCCGGAAAAGTTCAGAGAGACGGTTTCCATATCCCTATGGTTTACCGGTACGATAACGCTGTATTTTCCCGGGACGTTTTTATTAGGCGCAAAATGGATGATATAACGGACAGATATTTTACAGGCAGTTATCGGCAGGAAAAAACGGTTATTCAGCGTCAGCCTGAGTACCGAGGGTCTTCCCCGCTCTGTCACTGCTCCGTCAGATGACAGGGTCACTGTAAGCAGCTTTGTCTGTATTGCCAGTATCACAAACATTATTATCGGCATGGCAATAAGAAAGACAAGGAGTATAAAGGACAGGTCTCCCTTATACAAAATATGGAATATCCCGATGAAAAACACCAGTATAAGATATGTGGGAAGCATAATAGTCTCCTAAGGCAGTATTTTCGGTGAGGGGGTACGGGCGCTTATATCCCGTATGACATCGGAAGCGTCTACTCCGGCAGCCTTTGCCTTGGCGGACAAAAGAATACGGTGCATTACCACATCGGAGAGAATGAACTTGACGTCCTCCGGGATAACATAGCTTCTGCCCTTTAGCAGCGCTGCGGCTTTTGACATTGAAGCCAGCGCCACTGTTCCTCTCGGACTGAGACCAAGCTTTATCTGGGGATGTGTCCTTGTGGCGGCAGCAATGGAGGCGATATACTTATACACACGGTCGTCAACGAATATTTCGTCGGCGGCATTCTGCATAAGGAGTATGTCGTCCGCTTTGGCTACGGAGGCTATTTCTGCGCCGCGGATGCCTCCCTCCTTGGATTTCAGGATAGCGATCTCGCTTTCAAGATCTGGGTATCCCATTGTAAGACGTACTACAAAGCGGTCAAGCTGGGATTCGGGAAGCATCTGAGTTCCCACCGAGCCTATAGGATTCTGTGTGGCGATGACCGTAAATGGCTTGGGAAGAGTATGGGTGACGCCGTCCACAGTGACCGAGCCTTCCTCCATAGCTTCAAGAAGGGCGCTCTGGGTCTTGCTGGAGGTACGGTTTATTTCGTCTGCGAGAAAAAGACTGCACAATGCTGCTCCCGGTTTGTATTCAAAGCTGCCGGTCTGCTTGTTGTAGACGGTAAAGCCGGTAACGTCCGCAGGGAGCACGTCCGGAGTAAACTGCATACGCTTATAATCCAGGGACATCGCCTTTGAAAAAGCCACCGCAAGAGTGGTTTTGCCCACTCCGGGAATATCGTCCAGCAGTATATGTCCTCTTGCGATGATCGCCAGAAGGCTTTTTATGATAATGTCATCCTTTCCGATGACTGCTTTTTTTACCTCGTCTATAATACCCTTTGCAATGGGCATTATTTTGGTCTCAATGGTTTGCTCGGTCATTTTATTTTCTCCTCAAAACATAATATATGAATATTATACCATACCTGTCGGAAAATTTCAAATTACAATTTGGTTACGATTCAGTGTATTGTATCTGTACTTTTGTCGGGGGAGACCCTTTTGAAAAAGGGTGGTATCTTGTCAAGTCAAGTGCAACAAAAAACATCATCAGGAGAGAGTAAATCTA
>JAFLUJ010000117.1 GCA_022511485.1 Oscillospiraceae bacterium
ATTTTCGCAAAGCGAAAATCGAAAAGCTCTGCGCCGCTAAATTATGATTTATCTAAAAAATATTTATCAAAAGAACTTGAAACTATTACATAAATATGGTATAATAAGCAAATTAAACTGTGTAAGGATCATGAACAATGTCTTATATATTACCAAGTATCTTAAATATTAGCGCTGCTCATTACCACAGCAGCGAATCAAATATCATAAACGTGCTCCTCGAAGCCCTCATTGATTCAGTAAAAATGCTCCCATTCCTTTTTCTGGCTTTTTTATTTATGGAGTTTATCGAGCATAAAGCAGGCGATAAGCTTATTCGATTCCTGAAAAAAACAGAGGGCGGTGCTGGAGGCGCTTTCGTAGGCGCTGCCGCCGGATGTGTCCCACAGTGCGGATTTTCCGTCGCCGCGGCAAACCTTTATTCCGGCAGGATAATTACAATGGGTACTCTTATCGCAGTATTCATTTCCACATCGGACGAAGCATTACCAGTCCTTATTGCCCACCCGGAAAGCATCGGAGCGGTCTGGAAGCTTATTGCCGCTAAGATCATAATAGCAGCTGTGGCAGGGATCATTATAGATATAGTAATAAAAGCTCTCAAGCTTGAAGTAGGAGAGGATATTGAGGAGATCTGCACTGAAAGCGGCTGCGGATGCGGAAAGCATGGTATATGGTACTCCTCATTAAAGCATACGCTCAGCATTTTTGTATTTATACTGATCGTAAATGTGATCCTCGGCGCTGTAATGTCTTTTGCAGGAGAAGAAACTGTATCCCGCTTTTTGAACGGTATGGGAATATTACAGCCTGTTTTATCCGGTATCGCCGGTATGATCCCGAACTGTGCTGCTTCTGTACTTATAACCGAGCTTTATGCCGACGGAGTTATAACCTTCGGTTCTGCTCTGGCAGGACTTTGCACAGGAGCAGGAGTAGGTCTTGCGGTGCTTTTCCGGGCTAACAGGAATATTAAGGAAAATCTTATCATAACCGGTATTATTTTCGCTGTAGGAGTTCTCAGCGGAATGATCGTTAATTTATTCTGAGATCGGAGGGAATCTTATGAAAGCCTTTGCAGAGTTTATAAAAAGAGAATTTCTCCTCGTTATAGCCGGGATCGCTGCTCTGGTCTCATGTCTGTTTGTACCTGTTACAAACTATATCAATTATATTGACACCAA
This sequence comes from Oscillospiraceae bacterium, assembly GCA_022511485.1. Lineage (GTDB taxonomy): Bacteria > Bacillota > Clostridia > Oscillospirales > Ruminococcaceae > RGIG8773. The sequence goes on from JAFLUJ010000117.1 coordinate 1,185, forward strand.
TACCATAGGACTGCTGTTCTGTCTTATGATAGCTGTCGCGGGATTCCGTGAAAGCAATCTGCTTGCAGCTCTCTCAAGGAAGCTCCTTGGCAAGGGTACTGCTTATACCAGACGCACAGGCATTACATTGGTGTTTATTTCCTATTTTTCCGCAATGCTTTTTACCAATGACGTTGCGCTGATAGCTTTCGTCCCCCTTACTGCCGCGATCTTTGCGGACAAGCCTAAAACAATGTCCTATGTTATAGTAGTCCAGACTGCGGCTGCCAATCTGGGAAGTATGCTGACCCCTTTCGGAAATCCCCAGAATATCTATCTGTACAGTTACTATAAGATGACCCCGGCGGATTTTTTTTCCGCAACAGTACCGGTTTTTATAGTTGGAGGAATTCTGATACTTCTGCTGTGCCTGTTTATAAAAAACGAACCGCTTACTATCCAGGGTCGGGAGAAAGTACAGCTTGGCAAAAAAGGCTATATCATTATGTATACACTGCTTTTTCTGCTGTGTCTGCTGGCGGTTTTCGGTGTGATGGACGTTATAGTCGTATTCGCTTCGGTATGCATGGTTGCAATCATACTTGACCTGAGACTTTTTGCCGGTGTGGACTACAGTCTGCTGTTGACATTCGCGTTCTTCTTTATCTTTGTAGGAAATATCCAGAATCTGGACGCTGTAAAGAATTTCGTTACCTCAATAGTATCTGACCGTGAAATGCTTGCGTCGGTAGCAGTCAGTCAGGTGATAAGCAATGTCCCTGCTGCTATCATGCTGTCCGGATTTACGGAAAACGCCCGTGCTCTCGTTGTCGGTGTCAATATAGGAGGACTGGGAACTCTTATTGCAAGTCTTGCAAGCGTTATATCTTTCCGGATATATATGGAAACCGACGATGCAAAGCCAATAAGGTATCTGCTGACCTTCACGGCAGTAAGCGTGGGACTTCTGGCAATTATATATCCTTTTGCTATACTGTTCCTGAACCGGTGACAATATTATGTAAATACTTATTTCCCCTTGATTTTTCAAATGGGGAGGTGTATAATTGTACAGAGGTTTCCTATAGCAGATCATGACAACAGTACAGTTAGCGGCTGATGTCTTAAATATTTATGAGGATCGTATTATGAACATAAAAAAACAGATCACAAAACGAATATGTGCGGCGATATGCGCTCTCACTCTGCTTGCAGCATGGGGAGAGGCATCTGTTTCTGCATCTGTAAGCACGTCAGTAAACGATAGTAACAGTGTTATTATAACTATAGATACATCTGCCGGTCACAAAAATATCAGTCCGTATATATATGGAATAAATGCAGAAAGCGATCTTGACGATGTAACTGTAAACGCTGTAAGACAGTCGGATAAAAGAATTTCCTCCTATAACTGGGAAAACAATTATTCCCGTTCAAACGGAAGCAACAGCCTGTACCTTGTCAACAACTATCCGGCAAACAGACGTCAGGAGCCGGGTCTGTTTGCGGAAAGCATTGTATCGACCGCAAGACGTTATAATATACCGTCAAAATATGTCACTCTCCAGATAATGGATCAGATTGCAGGAAACTCGGAGGTCAGCCTGAAAAAAGTCCTGTTTGACAAAAACGACAGTTATCTTTCCAGTCCGGATACGGAGGACGATGCAGTCTACATGGACGAATATGTCAGCTATCTGGTGAATAAATACGGATATGCAGCCGACGGAGGGATTAACGGTTATTTTCTTGGCAATGAGCCGGAAAACTATTCGGAGCTTTATCCAGATGCCGTTACAGAAAAAATGACCGCCGAAGAGCTTGTTACACGCTCCTCCGAGCTTGCATATGCAGTGAAAAAGATAGATCCTACCGCATTGGTGTACGGACCTTCCCTGAACGGTATAATTTCCTTTATAAACATAAATAATTCCGACGATTGGGATCAGTACAGCAATGAATACAGCTGGTTTATAGATTATTACCTTGCGTCAATGAAAAACAAGTCTGATTCAATGGGAATGAGACTTCTGGACGTTCTCGACGTCAAATATCATACAGAAGCCACAAACAGCCTGTACCAGCCTATAATCAATTCCAGCGACCGTCTTTCTGACAGCATAAGAATGCAGGCTCCCCGTATTCTCTGGGACAGCAGCTACACAGAAAACAGCAATGCGGTCCTCATGCATAATGAACATATACCGCTTATTCCGACATTGGACGCCTCTATCAATATGTACTATCCAGGTACTAAGCTCTCCTTTTCGGAATACAATTTCGGCGGCGGAGATGTCATAAGCGGAGGTATAGCTGTAGCGGACACCTTAGGAATATTTGCTTCATATAATGTCCATATGGCTTGTGTAAAGCCAAATACAGACGACATTTCTTTTATTAAATCAGCATTGAACATCTACACCAACTATGACGGCGAAGGCTCACGATTCGGAAATAATCTCGTCCGCTCCGAAAACGACGGAGACATTATGAGCTCAGTCTACGCTTCCATAAACGGCAATGATGAAAGCACTCTGAAAGTAATAATCATAAATAAGAATCAGACAGCAAAAAAGTCCACCGAAATAAATATCCGGTCCAAAGCCGATTTCAACGCTGTGGATATATACAGCTTCGGCGGAGAAAATCCGGAGATCATAAAGCAGGACAGTATCGAAGGTATATCCGAAAACAGCTTTGCCATTGACCTTGAACCATTATCTGTATATATGCTTGATTTTACCGGCAGTGATGACGACGAGGTTCTTGACGACTATACTATTACAGATAACACCACAGTATCCGGAAACAGCTCTCCGGCAAATAACGAAAGCAATCTGGGAAATATCACAGAAAGAACGGAAGCAGGTACTGATGTGTCTGTTCCCGAGCACGTGGAGGCTTCCACTTATTCTCCTGCATCTACCACGGAAATGTCCATAGAAAATGATGTTACAGACGCTGCGGCATCGGTAACATCTGTAAAAAAGGACGAGACTGAACCCCCGGACACTGCTGTCATAGACGAAACAGATATTTTTCCTCATGAAGAAGAGCAGAAGCACGTTCCGGCAGGGATAAAGGTATTTGTAAGCATTCTTGTTGCCGCTGTAGTTCTCGTCATGGGTTATATTCTGGCAAATGATTATATTTTAAGCAAAAACAGGAAAAATAAATAAAATTTGAGCAATAAAATATATTTATTTTTTACAAAAAATCAAATAAAAATTATGCATTATATACAAAATACAC
>JAFLUJ010000118.1 GCA_022511485.1 Oscillospiraceae bacterium
TGTCCCGTAAAATAAATAATAATCAGGTCTGTAATGATTTTCCTCTACAGAAAACGTGCATTTATTCTCATTTTCATCAGTGACGGTTATATCTCCGCAGGGAGTAGTCAGACAGTCAATATTTTCATAGACCCATGACATATTATCAGATTCCTTTCAGAAAATCACAGTCCATGCGGAGATTCGACTACCCTGTCGGATTCCTGTATAGCCACCAGTGTCATATCATTGCTTCGCTTTGCCACAACATATTCCACGTATTTTTCAGGCTCAGGCTCGTCATCGGAAGTGAGGGTGAGCCACGCAGGAGTAGGAGAAACATATCCCACCACAAGAGTATAACGGTCTCCCACTCTTGAAACTTCTTCAATATAGGGAGAGTAGGTAAAATACTTAGGATTTGAAGGCACGCGATAGGACTTTATAGTCTCATCATAATAGAATTGTACGTCCGCATTAAGCAGGGACTGATGCTCAAAGCTGAGACCCGTTCCGAAAAGCCTTGTGGCGTGCTGTTCCACATCAACCTCCGGGACGATTATCATGTCGAAGTCTGCCTCGTACTTGGTTTTGTCCTCATAAAGGATTATATCCCATATAGCCGCGGTGAGCATAGTGTCGCTGCGCAGCTTTACCGTCTGGTTAAAGGGAGCGGGATCACAAATAACTATCGGATATATAAATTTTGCGAACTCGTTCTTCTGTTGAGTGTTGTCAGCGAAATTCTTTATAGCGCCTCTGGTAAAGTTTATTGTTGAAATAAGACCCACTATTGCAAGCAGGGAAAGGACTATTCCGAAAAGATAGTACAGCTTTCTGCGGATACCCTCCGGATTCGCTATGGGAGCATCCGGCTCGGGCTGCTCAACAGTAAGCTCTGCCAGATCCTCGCTTGTCTCGTCCAGAGCCTCTCCGAACATTCTCTTTATGCTTTCTATGGATTCGTGCTCAGTTCTCTTTTTCTGAGGTCTGACTGCCGAAGGTTCATTTTTCGGCTGTTTCATATCCTCAGCTTCTTTTTTCAGCTGTCTTGCAACAACCGCTTCCCTTTCCTTCTTTGCAGAAGCAAATCTGGGAGGCTTCTGCTTTGCGTGTTCAGCCTTTCTGGACTTTCCGCTTCGCATTTTTCCAACATTATCCTTTATATAACTGTCGTAGTCAAAAAAATCCTTTTTATCATCACTCATAAACAAAATTCCTTTCGCGTATGTTTATGACAAACAAGGTTTGTCTTGCGGTTTTGCGCAACAAAATTTCAGACGGCAGTCTGAAAAACACAAAACTCGCAGCTCAAAAATCGAAGATTTTTGAGCAAGTTATCTTATCTGCCCGTTTCCGTCAATAAGATATTTCATAGAGGTAAGCTCCCGAAGTCCCATAGGACCTCTTGCATGAAGCTTCTGGGTGGAAATTCCAATTTCCGCACCCAGACCGAACATTCCGCCGTCTGTAAATCTTGTGGAAGCATTGACATACACAGCCGCTGCGTCTATCTCGTTCTTGAATCTCTCTGCATTAGCAAGAGAATTTGTAACGATACACTCGCTGTGTCCGGTGGAAAAGACGGAAATATGGGAAATGGCTTCGGAAATATCCTTTACCACCTTCACTGAAATGATGTAATCCAGAAATTCCGTTGCGTAGTCCTCCTCAGTTGCGGGAATTACGCAATTTCCCAGAATTGCCGCAGTTTTTTCACAGCCCCGTATTTCCACATTATGCTCGTCAAGACGGGCTTTCACAAGGGGAAGGACTTTTTCCGCAATATTTTCATGGACAAGCAGGGATTCTACTGCATTGCAGACTGAGGGACGCTGAGTTTTTCCATTGTCTATGATGTTTACTGCCATGTCAGGATCAGCCGTCTCATCAATGAAAACGTGGCAGTTTCCTACGCCTGTTTCAATAACAGGGACAGTTGCATTTTCCTTTACCGCACGGATAAGTCCCGCTCCCCCTCTTGGGATAAGCACATCAAGATAGTCGCTGCACTTCATAAGCTGGGAGGTCACTTCCCTGGTAGTATCGTCCACAAACTGGACTGCATCAGCAGGAAGACCGGTTCTTTCAATGGCGCTGCGCATTACCTCGCAAAGACACTTATTGGAGTGGTATGCCTCCTTGCCGCCCCGGAGGATAACTGTGTTTCCTGCTTTAAGGCAAAGGACGGCAGCATCCACAGTAACATTAGGTCTTGACTCGAAAATTATACCGATAGTTCCAAGGGGAACGCGTATCTTGGTTATCCTCATTCCGTTGGGACGCAGAGAGCCTCCGTCCATAGCGCCCACAGGATCGTCCAGCTTTATTACGTCCATAATTCCGGCGGAAATTCCCTTTATCCTGTCCTCCGTAAGACGAAGCCTGTCCTGCATTGCAGCGGACATTCCGTTTTTCTCGGCATCAACGAGGTCGCTTTCGTTGGCTGCTAATATTTCCTCTGTGTTTTGCTTTAACGCTTCCGCGATTTCCTTTAATGCATTATTTTTTTCCTCTGTTGACGCACAGCGCATCGCTTTTTCCGCAGCCTTTGCCTTAGCGCCTAAAGTCTCTGCGTAATTCATCTGAATGCCTCCCCTATAATTATTAATTTTTTCTTATATTTATTAACTTTTTCTTGTGATTGTTAAATATTTTTTATCAATCATATAATTTTTTACCGATTACATATATAATATTTATTGTCATTTGGCAGAAAATACCGTACCAACCTGCTTTCCATCAAGGAAATCATACAATACATCCGGATCACTGCCGTTCAGTATCGCCATGTCGATACCCTCAAACATTGAGACCTCAGCAGCTTTGATCTTTGTTATCATACCTCCTGTGCCAAGTCCGGAACCTGCACCTCCTGCAAGAGAACGGATACGGTCGTCGATCTCTGTTATCATCGGTATCAGCTTTGCATCCGGATCTTCCTTGGGGTTGCCGTCGTAGAATCCGTCTATATCGGAAAGTATTATCAGCATATCTGCCCGGCAGAAGATCGCAACAAGAGCAGCAAGGCTGTCATTCTCTCCTATTTCAAGCTCCAGCTCGTCGATAGCTACTGTATCGTTTTCATTTACCACAGGTATGATATTGTAGGATATGAGCTTTTCAAAGGTGTTCTCAACATTGTTTTTACGTGGAGTATCAAAAATATGCTTGGTCAGCAGTACCTGAGCAACGGTAAGATTGTACTCTCCGAAAAGCTTGCCGTACATATACATCAGCTCGCACTGACCCACAGCGGCACAAGCCTGCTTCATGGCGGTATCCTTCGGCTTTTCAGGAAGGTGCATTTTGGACATCCCCAGACCCACAGCTCCTGAGGAAACAAGTATGATCTCCTTACCGCTGTTCTGGATGTCCGCCAGTACCTTTACGAGCTTTTCCACCCTCCGCAGGTTCAGTCTGCCTGTATTATGGGTTAAAGTGGAAGTCCCAACCTTTATAACTATCCGTTTCTTTTCATTAATATCAAACATAAAAAACTCGCCTTTCTGAAAGTGATGCCGCACAAAGAAGGTCTGACATCCTTGTGCTCCTTATGTCTTTTATTCAGCGGAGACCGTGTTTACCGGATCTCCGTCAATATACGCCTTAAGATTCTCCGCAACTGTCTTTATGAGCCGCTGTCTTGTTTCAAGAGCCGCCCATGCAACATGGGGAGTTATTATACAGTTTTTGGCAGTAAGCAGAGGATTCCCCTCCTCCATAGGCTCCTGGCAAAGGACATCCACAGCCGCTCCGGAAATACGATCCTCATTGAGAGCGTCCGCAAGATCCTGCTCATTGACTACAGCTCCCCGGCTGGTATTTATTATAACACAGGAGGGCTTGCAGTAAGCAAGAGTCTCCGCACGGATAAGCTGATTTGTGTCCTCGGTAAGGGGACAGTGAGCGGTAATAACATCTGCCTGAGAGAAAAGGTCTTTCAGACTGACGAATTTTACGGAGCTGTCCTGACGGGCGGTTCTGGTGGTCACAATAACGTTCATATCAAACGCCTGAGCGATTTTCGCGACTTTCCGTCCTATAGAACCGTAGCCGATGATGCCTATGGTTTTTCCTGCCAGCTCCTGAATGGGATAAACGAAGTCTGAAAAGGTCTCGGAGCGTATCCAGCCGCCATGCTTTACAAATTTATTATATTTTGAGGACTTGTTTGCAAAGTACAGGATAAAGGAAAAAACCTGCTGTGCCACTGCTCCTGTTGAGTAAGCGGGCACATTGCATACAGTTATTCCCAGATCCCGGCAGGCTTTAAGGTCTATATTATTGTAACCTGTAGCGCAAAGTCCGATATATTTCAAATCAGGACAGGCACTGAGGATTTCCCGGGTAAATGGGGTCTTGTTGCAGAGGACCGCTTCTGCGTCTCCCACATTCTTCACAATATCAGCGACCGGGGTCAGGGGAAAC
>JAFLUJ010000119.1 GCA_022511485.1 Oscillospiraceae bacterium
GGGGAATAACCTTTCTTCAGAAAGGTTTTCCCCAGTAAGAGTACAGAAATAATGTACTAAATTATGATCTACACTATTATTCACAATATATACACACATGAAATTACCCTGTGCAGCAGCCTTTTACTTTTTGATCCTGAGGGAGATGTCAAATGCTTTTACGGAATGGGTAAGCGCTCCCACGGAAATAATGTCCACACCGGTTTTCGCCACGTCTGCGGCGTTGTCGAGGGTGATGTTTCCAGAAGCCTCTATAAAGGGGCGGAATTTTCCTGCGGTGGTCTCGTCCACTATTTTGATGCATTCCGTCATCTCCGGGACGGTCATGTTGTCCAGCATGATGACGTCCGCGGCACAGGACAGGGCTTCCTTAAGCTCCTGCTGATTCCGGACCTCTACCTCGATCTTTACCATGTGTCCCACCTTGGAACGGAGGGCAGCCACTGCCGCGGAAAGGCTTCCGTAGGCGTCGATGTGGTTGTCCTTTAACATTGCCCCGTCCGAAAGATTGAACCGGTGATTTTTTCCGCCTCCGGCAGTAACGGCATATTTTTCAAGGGCGCGAAGTCCCGGGAGGGTCTTTCGTGTTTCCGTCACCCCGCATTTTGTTCCCTTGCAGCACTGCACATACTTGGAGGTCTCCGTTGCAATTCCGGACATATGCTGCAAAATATTAAGGGATGTCCTTTCTCCTTTGAGGATGGACTTTGTCCGTCCGGAGACGATAGCTATAACGTCCCCTTTGGAGACCTGTTCGCCGTCCCGGATACGGATCTCCGTTTTGACGTCCTTGTCTATGAAGGTAAAGACCCGGAGGGCTGCGTCTATTCCGCAGAGAATACCGTCCGCTTTTGCAACAAAGGACGCCTGGGACTTGTCATTGTCGTCCAGAAGATAGTCCGTTGCAAGGTCTATGTAGTTGATGTCCTCCTCTAAGGCTCTTTTGATGATGTCGTCTACGTAAAAATTTGGTAAAAGCATTTTAATTGTTCCTTTCATCATTCTTCGTCAATATCTTTCAGAAGTATTACTATAGTATTATCATTGACAAAATAAATATAGCGTTCCTGATAATCTGTCTCAATAATATAGTATGAGAACTCATCTTCCTCGCCGTTAAGTGTAAGGCTGACAGTATCACCCTTTAGGGACAGCTTTATTTCAAGATCATCTTCCTCTGATGTTCCTGCACCGTTTTCAATAATGACTGACCCTATATCTTCCCCGCCACAAAATACAGATATATATTCCCCGTCAAAGTAGTTCAGAGCAACAGGTTCATGCTCGTATCGGTAAGCGGCACCGGGTTCATTATCCTCTGTATTGGAATATAACGTATTTCCGGATATAGTAAGATAGGTGCTGTCATCATAAGAAATATACGGGTCAATTTCACCGGAAGGTACAGGTCTTCCGTCCTTTATTGTATAGTTGATGTCTATATATTCATCCTCGTAAAACGCCTTTACAGCGTTGTTTGTAAAGATCATAATGCCTTCCCCTAAAATGCTGGCGTCAGGATCTGTAATGGAAGGATCAGTGATAGGGATGACCCATGCCCCGAGCAGATCTTCCTGCTGTGCAAGCCGGGGCTCGGCGTCAGCTTCTGTTTCCGGGACAGTATCTTCCACAGATGTCTCTGTCTCTTCTTCTGAGACAGACTCCGTTTCTTCCGTTCCGGATGTTTCCGCAGTTTCAGAAGCCTCCGTCTCCGCTGCAATGGAGGTATCCTCTGAAATATCCTCAATAAGCTGCTCATCAGCAGTGCTGCTGCATCCTGCCATGACCGCCGCTGTAAAGACAGCCATAGCCGCTGCAAGTATCTTTTTCATGTGAGATCCTTTCTGATTATGCTTCTGCAGACCCGTTCACAGCAAAGTCCAGAGCCGCACCGATACTGTCGTGAATGAGCAGGTCAGCCTTTTCGTCCTTTTCGGTGGGGGTCTTATTGATAAGGACAAGCTTGTCCCCATTGTAATACTCTATAAGACCGCTTGCCGGGTATACCGATAGGGAAGTTCCGCCGATGATAAGCATATCAGCATTTTCGATAGCCTCTATTGCTCCGTTGACGGTGGCGCTGTTGAGACCCTCCTCATAAAGAACCACATCCGGCTTAACAAGACCGCCGCAGTCCTGACATGGGGGAGGTCCGTCAATGCTTTTTATATACTCTGCGGGATGATCCTTTCCGCAGCGCAGGCAGTAGTTCCTGTGAACAGAGCCGTGAAGCTCATAAACTACCTTGCTTCCTGCCGCCTGATGGAGACCGTCGATATTCTGTGTAACGACAGCTTTTAGCTTGCCAATTTCCTCCAGCTTTGCAAGGGCATAGTGTGCCTTGTTTGGCTGTGCGTCCAGGCGCAGCAGCTTGTCGCGGTAAAATTCATAGAAATCTGCAAGGTTATTGACATAGAATGTTCTGCTTAAGATCGTCTCTGGGGGATATTTGTATTTCTGATTATAAAGTCCGTCAACACTTCGGAAATCAGGTATCCCGCTTTCGGTGGAAACTCCTGCCCCTCCGAAAAACACGATATTGTCTGATTCATCCACCCATTGCTTTAGTTGTAAAAGCTTATCCATATCGTTCTCTCCTTCTTGTCTCATTTTTCTTTCTTTTTGTATACACAGAAGCGGTATCTAAGTCCCTCGTACTCCTGTTCTTCTGATTCCTCGGCGAGTGTCCATTCAGGATCTTCGTCAAGGTCAGGGAAGAAGGTGTCCGCAGGGAGTTCTCCGCTTATCTTCGTAATAATTGCCTTTTGGCAGTATGGGAGCATGGCTTTGTATATCTCTCCGCCTCCCACTATGAAACATTCCTCGTCACCTGCGCTTTGGAGCAGGGTCAGGACTTCATCTATGCTCCGGCAGACAGTAACACCATCCGGGGAATAATCCTCATTCCGTGAAAGGACGATGTTTTCCCTGTCCTTGAAGGGCTTTCCGTCAGGCAGGGATTCCAGAGTTTTCCTGCCCATAATGACCTTATGGTTCAGGGTAGTCCTGCGGAAATGCTTTTTGTCCTCGGGAATGTTAAAGAGCAGGTCGCCGTCCCTGCCTATTCCCCAGTCTGAGCTTACCGCCGCTATTGCAGTTATCATAGATTACTCCTTTACGTCGATATAATAAATATCATAAATAAACCGATGGCAGTCAGCGCCGCTCCGCCTATACGGGTAAAAAACAGTGCGTCGTCTGTAGGCTCGGAATCCTTATACCATATCCCGTGTCTTAAATACCAGGCGTATTCAGGAAATATAATGGTCAAAATGCCTGCCAGAATGAAAATTACAAGAAATATTGTTCCAAAAGTATCCATACCGATACCTCCTATATTGCCACGGGAAACTTTATCTCCTCCGGGTGATACCGGTAATTTTCAAGAGAAAAGCTGTCGGGGGTGAAGTCGTAAAAGTCCTTAACTAATCTGTCTATAACAAATTCCGGAGCAGGTAGAGGTTCATTTTCGATGATCTTCTTTATTATAGGGACGTGCCTGTCGTAGATATGGGCGTCCGCTATGACGTGGACAAGCTCTCCCGCTTCAAGACCGCTGACCTGTGCCATCATATGCACAAGGACGGCATATTGGCACACATTTAGACCGTTTGCAGCAAGCATGTCCTGTGAACGCTGGTTCAGGATGGCGTTGAGCTTCCTTCCGGACACGTTGAAGGTCATGCTGTAGGCGCAGGGGTAAAGTCCCATTTCGGAAAGGTCGTGATGATTGTATATATTGGTGATTATCCTGCGGCTGGCAGGATTGTTTTTCAGATCGTACAGAACCCTGTCCACCTGGTCGAAGTCCCCCTCGGGATAGTGATGCTTTACGCCCAGCTGATAGCCGTATGCCTTGCCGATAGAGCCGTTTTCGTCCGCCCAGCTGTCCCAGATATGAGCGTCAAGGTCGTTTATATTGTTGGACTTCTTCTGCCAGATCCAGAGAAGCTCCTTTACGGCGGTCTTGAAGAAAGTTCTCCGGAGGGTGATAATGGGAAATTCTTTTGAAAGATCGTAGCGGTTCACCAGTCCGAACTTTTTTATAGTATGTGCCGGAGTGCCGTCATCCCACTTAGGACGGACATCCATACCTTCGTCGGAGACACCGTTTTCCAGAATATCCCTGACGCTGGCGATAAAAATATCGTCTGCAAGGCTCATATTTTACCCTCCCGTATATAAAAAGTTACTATTATATAACATTATATCATACTATTTATTAAATTTCAAGGGATTTTTGATTTTGATTCCAATTTGTAATATTTTGGCGGGGAAGCCCCCGCGGGCAGATTCTACCCCACCGTTAGTAAAATCAAGAAATTTACGTTATTAAGCCCCTATCAAGGGGCGGGTTAATACTGCACAAACTATGCCGCCCCCTTGATAGGGGGCTAAAGCATACTAA
>JAFLUJ010000120.1 GCA_022511485.1 Oscillospiraceae bacterium
TATCTGCTGAATAGTCTCCTTATCGGTATAGACCTGCATCACCCATCGGGGAGAAACCAGTGCGGCACAGCTGAAAAGTACCGCTACACTCATCATGCAGGTAAGCATCATACCATAGGAGCGCTCAATGCCCTCATCATTTTCAGCACCCCAATACTGGGCGATAAACAGACTTCCTCCGCCTACAAATCCCCAATAGCCTGAAAACATCAGTGACGAAAACTGGGCGCACAAACCCAATGCACCAACTGTCTGCTCGCCCAATGGAGCAACCATCATTGTATCTACCATGCTGGCGGTGGTAGTCAGCAGATTTTGCAAAGCTACCGGAAAAGCAATATACGCCAGACTTTTTAAAAAAGATCCCCATGGAAATCCTGATTTTTTTATGTTTGCCATAGATATACCTCATTTGATGAGCTGTCGGAAAAGAAATTTGTATGCTGACCTGTCGTTTCGCTGCTCTTCACATATACAGTATGTAGCGGATCGCCCGCGGGGGCTCCCCGCCCCAATAAAATCATACCATACAACAGCACGCAAGTCAACATATCTTTCTTGTAGTGCGGATATAATTGCCAGATCATTTGCATTTTAAACTCAAATATGGTATAATATGAATATATGGTTTCTACCAAAAAATATTTTATGGAGGTATTCACAATGAGAAAAAATTTAGGTGTACAGCCTGCTCTGTTTCCAATGCCAGTGGTTATCGTAGCAGCTTATGGCGCAGACGGAAATATATGTGCGATGAACGCTGCATGGGCACAGATATGTGCTATGGATAAGATAGCTTTATTCATTGACGCAGAACATAAGACCACGCATAACATCATGGAAACAAAGGCTTTTACGGTAAGCATTGCAGATGTGCCAAATATGAAAGTGGCTGATTTCTTTGGTATTGCAACCGGAAATGAGATGTCCGACAAGTTTGAGCGCACAGGGTATCACGCTGTCAAGAGCGAATTTGTAAATGCACCGATCATTACTGAATTTCCTGTTACACTTGAATGTGAATTTGCAGAGGAGATCAACACAGCCAATATGCACGCCATTGTTGGTAAGATCGTCAATGTCAGTGCAGAAGAAAACGTCATAGGGGACAAGGACAAGATACTTCCCGAAAAGGTAAATGCTCTTGTATTCGATCAGTATCGTTCGGGGTACTTCGCCATTGGTGAAAAGGTCGGTCAGGCTTGGGATGCCGGTGCAGGACTTATGAACAAGTAAAAGCGTTTTTTCGGATGTTTCACCGGAACATTTACTGGCAGAGCTTATCCATTGCCATTTGCTCTGCTTATGTTCCGGTGGAACATTTGCTATTTTGCTACTTATATAAGTGTTTTGATAAGAATATAAGCCAAATTTTGACAAGTATTGCAATACCGAAAAGAAGGATTGATTTTTCCATTTGGGTATGATATAATAGTATAAAGTGAATATGGAGTTGATACCAATGCCCAAAGATATGTCCCTGAAACGGCAGTCCAAAAACAGTGTGTTCGTCAATTTCTTCAAAGACGAGAAAAATGTTCTGAGAATGTATCAGTAGCTTCATACCGAAGCGACAGATGTTACCGTGGAAGATATAATCATTGATACCCTTGAATCAATGATCGTCAATACACTGTATAATGATCTGGGATTTCGCGTGAAGGACAAGTATATATTCCTTGTAGAAGCTTAGAGCCATTGGAATGAAAATATAGCACTTCATATTCTTTTCTATCTTATAGAAACTTTACGAAGATATATCAATGAAACTGAACAGAGTGTGCATGATGATAAAAGAGTACATCTGCCGACACCTGAGCTGTATGTTATTTATTCGGGTCCGGGCAAGAAGCCTGATGTTATATCCCTCAGTGAGGATTTCTTCGGAGGAAGCCATGACATTGAACTGAAAGTCCACGTTATCAGCAAAGTTGATGAAACACTTCCGGGACAGTACATCGGTTTCTGCAAGGTTTTTGATGAGCAGAGGAAGCTCCATGAGGACGGAATGACCGTTGCAAAAGAAACATATCGTATTTGTATTGAAAAAGGTTATCTGACCGAATTTATGAAAGCCCATGAAAAGGAGGTTATTGATATGATGTATGAGTTGTTTGATGAGGAAACCATGCGTAAGCAACTTGACACCGCCAGAAGCAAGAGGGATATTGAAAAGGGCAGAGCCGAAGGCAAGGCGGAAGGCAGAGCCGAGGGGATAGAAAAGATGATAGCCGCTATGAGAGCATCCGGTCTTACAGAAGAACAAATTAAGGCAGTTAAGAAAGCTATGCTGTAAGAGATTATTGATATTTTTCAATCCTGCAAGGAATCGCCTTGCAGGATTTTCCATTTTCTCAGGAGATGTTCTTGGAATTTTTTTGGTAGAACGATTACTGACTCAGAACTTCACTTAATGCAGGTCGGAGAAATTTCAAAGAGATAATTCTTCATCACATCTCTGAAATATTTGAACTCCTCCTGAAGATCTTCGATAGATCATAGCTTCCGTCATATCAATAGAATGTGCCAGCATCCTGTGAGCGGACAGTGTATTGTCAGGTTTAACAACTGAATTATGGATGAAAGATTATATGTAGACATTTTTTACCTCCTAAAACAAAGATCCCCCTGAACATAATCAAGGGGATCGATTCGACTTATTAAATAGAAAAGCAGCTTTACCGGAACTCATCCAGTAAAGCTGTTGAATACGATATTTCGGGCTATACAACTATCTCGGCAGACAGCACGATGTTGTGAACATGACCCATCATTTTGACGTTATTCCGGGTAAAATTCCACTGTTGTTCCGGACACATCACTTTAACCATCTGACCACCTACAGAGCCAGCCTCTCTTGATGTGAGGTCGCCGTTGTAGCCGTTCTTAAGGTTTACGCCTACTTCGCTTGCTGCTTCCATCTTGAAGCGCTCCATAATTTCTTTACCCTGCTGAGAAGTTACATTCTTCATAATATTTAATCTCCTTACATAACAAATTTATTTGCAATAAATGCGATTTTAAGAAAACCGCGTTTTGGGGTTTGCCTTAGTATTATTAACGGACAAAAACTCATTATGTGAGGTAATAATATGAATGGTTTCCACATTTAATAAATTATTTTTGAGACAGGGCTATTCTTTTAATTGTACTGACAAGTGAAGCCACTTCGTTTTCATTATTGAAAACCGAGGGCGAAAACCGTACAGTTCCGTTAGGTACTGTTCCTATAGTAGTATGCGCAAGTCCGGAGCAGTGAAGTCCACCGCGGAGCGCGAAGCCAGCGTCGCTGAGCTTTGCAGCGGTCTCCTCCGCGAAAAGTCCCTCTATATTAAATGATACAACAGGAAGGTATTTTTTTACTTTTTCGTGGCGGTATACTATTACATTATTTAATGTTCTGATGGAGGAAATAAATTTTTCGCACAGTCTGCTTTCGTGGGCATAAATTTTTTCTATGCCCAATTTTTTTACAAATTTTATTCCTGTTCCGAGAGCTATTGCTCCGGCAGTGTTTATTGTGCCTGATTCAAGACTGTCCGGAAGAAAGGACGGTTGGTCAAGGAGCATGGATTCGCTTCCTGTGCCGCCCTCCATTATCGGACAGATGCCAAATTTTCCGTCTGTAACGAGAAGTCCTGTGCCGCTTGGACCGTATAATGCTTTGTGTCCTGCGGTACATAATATATTTATGCCTTGTGAAAGACTTACCGGGATCACTCCGCAGGCTTGTGCGCCGTCCGCAATGAAGCATATGCCGTATTCCTGACAGAGCTTTGCGATTTTTTCGATCGGAAGTATCTGTCCGGTGACGTTGCTTCCGATAGTACATATTATTATGCGCGTCTGCGGAGTAATGAGCCGTCTGAAATTATTGACAGTGACCTCCTCGTCAGCGCTTACTTCCGCTATGCTGTAGGTACATTTTCCCTGTTTTGAAAGTGCGTGGACGGGACGTACTGCCGAGTTGTGCTCAAGAGATGAAACTATGATATGACAGCCGTCAGAAGCAACGCCTTTTATTGCCATATTCAATGCGTGAGTGCAGTTCTGGGTAAAAACAACATGGTCAGGCTCGGCGTCAAAGAAATCAGCGGCTGTGGTTCGTGCGGCATAGACCGCTTTTGCTGTTTCTAATGAGATCATATGTCCGCTTCTTCCCGGATTTCCTCCGTAACGATCCATAGCAGTAATAACGGCTTTTTTTACAGCCGCCGGTTTTGGAAATGAGGTTGCGGAGTTGTCAAAATTTATCATTATCGGAAACCTCCATAATAAATATTTTGCAGGGAAAAGGCTGAGCCTGAAAGCGGAAATGTGCTTTATTTTAAATTTTCCATAATGGCTTTACATTTGATTCCTTTTCTTTCAAGTATTCCCATTGCCGTTTCTATATCTCCGTAAT
>JAFLUJ010000121.1 GCA_022511485.1 Oscillospiraceae bacterium
GGCTCAGCTCGACCAGCTAGACAATTTTGCGCACAGCGCAAAATTGAAAAACTTCTCCGTTAAATTATGATTTATATGTCTAAGGCTTGTGATGTATGTTGATTTGTTATTTTGGGGTTGATTGATTAAATGAGAATTAGTATTATTTCTGCAGTTTTTTTCGTCCTCTGAAAGCAATGACCGCTCCTGTCATATATAAAGCTAAATAAAGCAATACAAACATATAATCCTTATACAAGTCTGATCTTTTTATCAAAAAGTCGATCACTCCGAAAAATATATATGCCAGCGGAATGCTGTCTAAAATAATGCACAATATTGATAACCGTCCCTTTTTCAGAATGCCGATAAGTCCGCATAATCCAAGAATCAAAGCTGCAGCAAATACCACAGTATCGAAGAATAAAGAAACTTCGACCGCAACCTGCGCAAGATCCAGTGCAATACTGTTTTCAATGGTTCTGTCAATGGCGTTCAGCTGCGAGATGGTATTTATTGAATGAATGTAATCTATTGCCGCATATGCAGAAATCATAAGAGAGATCACGCTCATAACTAAAAGCGGGATACATGATCTTTTCATATTGACCAGCCCTCCTTTGGACTTTGTAACAATATCAGGAAATTTTGAATTCAGCTGCTAATGTAATATATTCAGGAGGATAACTTCCGTCTCCAATATTGAAATTGCATTTTTTTATTATCCTGTAGTCGCCGCTTGGGAGATGCCCGTAATTCCAATATTTGTTCATGCATTTATGCTCCCTTTAATAGCCGCGTTTGAGCATAGTTCTTACAAGGTAGACAAATTCGGTCTTGTATTCATCTCCGGAGTAATTGTATCCCTCCAGAATATCAAGTATCTGCTGACAGCTTGCTGTGCCCTTGTGCTCGCTGCCGCGGAGAACCATTCCGAACTCTGCCGCTGCCGCTGCAAAGGTCATATTGGCAGGCATTTTTGCGGTGTATGCATCGTATGTCACAGGGACTGTAAGAAGCTTGCTTGTATTGCCGTCAGGCTGCTTGTAGCGCAGGTAAACGGTCAGAAGCTCGTCTGCGTTGCCGGTAATGGTGTTCTGCTGATATTTCAGATTCGCTTCGGGAACTGCCCATGTACCGTCGTTCATTATCAGCTCATAAAGTGCGGTGACAGTGTGTCCTGCGCCGATCTCTCCTGCATCCTTGGTGTCATCGGCGAAGTCCTTATTTGCAAGAGCTCTGTTCTCATATCCGATAAGACGGTATCCGCTTACATTCATTGGATTGAACTCGACCTGTATCTTTACGTCCTTTGCCACTGTGTAGAGAGTTCCCGCCATTTCCTCTATGAGGACTTTCTTTGCTTCAAGCTCGCTGTCGATGTAGGAGTAGTTGCCGTTTCCATGGTCTGCAAGAGCTTCCATGCGGTTATCCTTTACATTTCCCGTACCAAAGCCAAGGACTGAAAGGAACACGCCGGATTCACGCTTTTCCTCAATAAGACTGGTAAGCTCTGATTCGCTGGACAGTCCCACGTTAAGGTCACCGTCTGTGGCAAGGATTACTCTGTTATTGCCGCCCTTGATGAAATATGTTTCCGCAAGCTCGTAGGCGCGGTTTATCCCCGCTTCGCCGTAGGTAGAGCCTCCCGCTTCAAGGCTGTTTATGGCTTCGATTATCCTGTCCTTGTCCTGTCCGCTTGTGCCTTTAAGGACGACCTTGTCCTCTCCGGCGTAGGTGACGATGGATATTCTGTCGTCCTCGTTGAGTGTCTCTGTAAGCATGGTAAAGGACTTCTGAACCAGCGGCAGCTTATCCTCGGAAAACATAGATCCGCTTACATCTATAAGGAAAACAAGGTTAAGGGGAGGTCTTTCGCTCATTTCCATCTCCTCAGCCTTGAGACCCACCAGCAGGAGCTTCGCTTCATCATTCCAGGGACAGTCGGAAAGCTCCGTTGTAACGGAAAACGGGTCGTCTGTTTTTGGCTGTGGATAGCTGTAGTCAAAATAATTGATGAACTCCTCGATACGCACCGCGTTGGGATTCACGTCCTGACCGTATTCTATCATACGGCGGGTGTTTGCATAGGAAGCGGTGTCAACATCTATGGAGAAGGTAGACAGGGGGTCTGACACCGCAGACTTGAAGCCGCTTTCGGTTATGGTGTTGTACTCCTCGGTGTTGTAATATTCGTCATATGTGAATGATTCTGCCAGGAAATCTCCAATTCCATTAGTATTACCGGTGGGGTAAGTATCGTCCGCATTATATTCAACACCAACAACGCCTCCGTCTACAGTGCTGCCGCCTGAGAAATCTGCATCGTCAGAGTGCTGTAAAATTCCCCCAAAATACTCATCTTTCGGAATATATGACCCGCCATTGTCTGCAGCGTCTCCGTCATAGCCTTTATGTGCTTCTCCTACGACTTGAACTTCAGTTTCGCTTAAATCATTGCTGGAGCATCCTGAAAGTGTTACTGCCATAATGGATATTGCCAATATCGAACTTAAAATACTTTTTGTATATTTCATATCAATCTCTCCTTTTTGTATCATTATAAAAGTTAAATAATGGTGTTAGCTAAGAAATATTTCACTATTTATTAGCAATTACACAATAAATTTGCGTATGGGATTTTCTTACAGGCTTACCCTGACTTAGCCCTGTGCCATTCATCTAATAGCGGAGTGATGTCCGAGCGGTAGGAGAATCTCATTCTGTCGTAGAAGAAATCGTCGATACCGTTCTGAGGATAGATGACGTCTATTGGGTTTTCTTCAAAAGCGTCAAGGGTCTTCCAGCCATTGTGGAAGATCATCCCGCCGCCATCTGCAAGCTCTATCTGGGGAGCGTTTTCAAAAACCAGACGGTAGTCTCCGTTTTCGGCTTTCAGGGGAAGGATATAGTTTCTTTCCGGCTTCATGACGTAGGGAGTGGCGCTTTCAAGGACAAAGCTCTCGGTCTCCATGGTCTCGGAGTTCTCAGCGGTGATCTCGTAGCAGACGGTGTCTCCCTTGCCATATACCTTGTTTATATGGGCGGTGACGATAAGATCGGTCTCGATAAGGACATTCTCCTCCACGAAGAAATCATCGCCGGAGGTCTCCGCTTTTGGTACAGGGACAGCTGTTTCATCACTGTCCGGGAAAAGTTCCTCATAGAGCACAGATCTTTTGATCGTTCCCATATCGGAAGCCGACTTGCTGTCGGGGACGAAAGCAACCTCATTGTCAGCAGATTCCTCCTTGGGAGCTTCCATGTCCGCTGCTATATATGCTCCACCATTTGTGAAGCCAGAGCCGCCGTCCTTCATCTGCTCCTGAGCCGTATTGCTGTCAAGACTTTTTGAAACAGAGCTGTTATTGATTATCCTTACGGAAATCGGGATCATAAGCAATGCAGCCACACAAACAGCCCATTTTAATACCGGACGGGCAAAGCTGATCTTTTTTCTGACCAGCTTTGAGGTGACTCCGTTTTCTGGCTTGGGTTCAAGCTCGCTTTCAATTTTTTCCCAAAGAGCGTCCATATCCGGTGTACTCCTTTCAACGTGCTCCATGTAGAGCTTTTTGAATTTTCTGGAACTTATTTTCATACAGAATCCACCTCCCCGATAAATTTTTTCAGCTTTGTAATGGCGTTTCGGTATTTCCATGTTACCGTTCCCATGGGTTTCCCAAGGACGGCGGCGATGTCCTTAAATGTCATATCCGCAAGGACCTTCATGCTTACTATTTCCCGCTCGGTCTGCTCGAGGTGTCCAAGAGCTTCTGCCACAGCCATACCACCGGTGACGGCTTCCTCTGTTGAGACGCTGCTGTCGGGACTGTCCGCCCCGTAGTCCTCGTCCTCCGCCGCAAGCTGTTCGCGGCTTTGTTTTTTCAGCAGGTCTAACGCCATATTCCGTGCGATGGTAACAAGCCAGCGCTTATGCTTGCCTCCAAAGCAGTATGTATCGGCGATCTTCCAGAGCTTAAGAAAAAAATCCGCGGTAATATCCTCAGCGTCCTGGGGATTATGCAGGATATTCAGGCAGCAGTGGTAGATCATTTTTCCGTACTCGCTGTAAATATCCTTCAAGCCCTGTCTGTCGCCCTGCTGGATAAGGGTTATCCTGGATTCAAATTGTCGGTCCGTCATCGGTTTCACCTCTTTACTTATGTGACTGTATTTTATATACGATTGGAAATTACTATTTTTATTGGGACATTTTTAACAAAAATATGATAGCGATTTATGGTATTTTGGACAAAAACTTTAGATGTGTGTAAATAATAAGGCTTGTAGTGGTTTTTTATTGTTGTTTCGTTATTCTTTAGATGCTCTCTTTCCGCCTGGGGGTCAGGAAACCATAGGGAGAGGGAAAACAAAATACCAAAAATCGGCATTCC
>JAFLUJ010000122.1 GCA_022511485.1 Oscillospiraceae bacterium
CAGAACCTTTACGATGTTCTTACCGATGTCGTGAATATCCCCCTTAACAGTTGCAAGCACCACCTTTCCCTTGCTGACCGTCCAGCCGCTGCTCTGCATATGCTTCCTGATAACCTCAAATGATGCCTGGGACGCTCCTGCTGCCATAATAAGCTGTGGCAGGAATATTTTTCCTTTTTCAAATTCAGCCCCTGCCTTATCAAGAGCGGGAATTATTATATTATCAACTATCTCCATACTTCCCGAGGTTTTCAGAAGCTCCTCTGTCAGACGTGCGCTCTCTGTTTTAAGTCCGTTTGCTATCGCCGAGGGAAGATCCTTTACTTCCGATTTTGGCGCAGAAGCCCCCTGAGATCCGCTCACAGAGGTCGTAATGCTGCTTTCTGAATAAGCGGCAATAAACTCCGAGGAGTTTTTGTCGATATTTGCAAGAAGCTTGTATGCCCTTACCGCTCCTGTCATCAACGCGGCGTTAGGATTGATTATCGGAAGGTCGAGACCGTTTGTCAGAGCCATTTGCAGGAAATTACAGTTTACAAGCTCACGGTTGGGAAGTCCGAAGGAAATATTGGATACTCCAAGCACTGTTTTAAGTCCAAGCTCGGTTTTTACACGGTTCAGAGCCTTTAAAGTCTCCATAGCTGCTGCCTGCTCCGCCGAAGCAGTGAGGGTCAGACAGTCGATGAAGACGTCCTGTCTCGGTATGCCTGCTTTTTCCGCTTCCCGGAGTATCTTTTCAGCTAAAGCGAATCTGCCTTCCGCTGTGGGAGGGATACCCTTTTCGTCCAGGGTCAGTCCTACAACTGCCGCCCCGTATTTCTTAACAATGGGAAATATAGCTTCAAGAGAGCCTTCCTCAGCGTTTACCGAATTGACGATAGGCTTTCCGTTGTATACCCGCAAAGCCGCTTCCAGAACATCCGGACGGGTAGAATCAAGCTGCAATGGGAGGTCTGTAACGCTTTGCAAAGCCTTTACCACCTTTACCATCATTTCCTTTTCGTCAATGTCCGGAAGTCCTACATTTACATCCAGAATGTCCGCACCAGCGTTCACCTGCTCTATCGCCTGACCAAGAATATAGTCAATATCTCCCCGTTTAAGAGCCTCCTTGAACAGCTTCTTTCCGGTAGGATTTATCCGCTCTCCGATTATCCTGGGCTGGTCGATGATCACAGTTTTTGCAGGACTGCACACTGCTGCTTCAAGATGGACATTCCGTTTAACGTACTTCATTCCTTTCAGCTTTTCGGTGACAGCCTTTATAAATTCGGGAGTTGTTCCGCAGCAGCCTCCTACGATCTTTATTCCGTATTTAACAAGCCCGGTCATGCTTTCAGCAAACTTATCCGGAGTGATGTCGTACTCGTTTGTTACCGGGTCAGGCAGACCTGCATTAGGCTTTACAATAATGGGGAGGGTCGTCCAGCGGGAAAGCTCCTCAATGACCGGTTCAAGCTCCTTAGGCCCAAGAGAGCAGTTTACGCCGATGGCGTCCGCCCCAAGACCTTCAAGGGTAAGCGCCATAGAGGATACCGAGCAGCCTGTGAACGTCCTCATATTCTGTTCAAAGGTCATTGTACACATAACAGGCAGGTCGCTGTTTTCCTTTGCTGCAAGGAGGGCAGCTCTTATTTCATAAAGGTCGGTCATGGTCTCGCAGACGATCAGATCAGCCCCTGCTTTTTCTCCGGCGATGACCTGCTCCTTGAAAATATCATAAGCCTCCTCAAAGGTAAGACTTCCGGTCGGCTCTAAAAGCTGTCCTATCGGACCAATATCCAGAGCCACCAGAGATTTTTCCCCGCAGGCTTTTTTTGCAATACCAACAGCAGCTGCAATGATCTCGCTGACGGTTTTTCCGGTATGCTCCAGTTTGCGGTAGTTGCAGCCAAAGGTGTTTGTATAGATTATCTGAGAACCGGCATTTACATACGCTCCGTGAATTTCCATAAGCCATTCCGGATTGGTAAGATTGACAAGCTCCGGTATCGCTCCTGCTTCCATTCCCTTTTTTTGAAGCATTGTGCCCATTGCGCCGTCAAGGAATACGAATTCGTTTTCATTTAGCAGCTTCTGGAATTTTTCCTTTTTTGCATTATTTGAATTTTTCACCGCAGTGTCCTCCTGTTTTTCTGAAATTGCAGCGTTTTTTCATTAAGCAGCTACCGCAGCCTTTTCGTGCGGCATTTATCGGCTTGTCCGAAATTCCAATAACGGCAGTCACGGATTTTGTTGGGGTAAGAAGTCCGCCGTCGGTAAGATTGACTCCAACGGTTCGGGAAGCGTTTACCGCAGCAAGAAAATCTCCCTGTGTTTCCAGTGGAAAATCACCATATCCGGGGGAAAATCTCCATGTCATGAATTTGCCCCGGAACCGTTCCCGAATTTTTTCCTCCGCCTCGTCGCAGACCTGTTCTATTGCTGCCGAAGCCATGCTGTCCGCGATAACGGCTTTCGCCATATCCTCGTTTTGAAGCTTCCGAAGCAGTCTGTCTGCGCCTTCCCCAAGAGTCGCGCATAAAAAAGCAGCTCCGAAACACCCCTGAAGATGTTCGGCAATATCATTTCCCCGAAGAACAAGCCTGCGCATATTCAGTGAAATTCCTTCCGGACTAACCCATGAAATATCTGCAAATATCCAGTTGAATTTCGGACTTGCAGCTTTCAGCAGAAGCTGTTCGCATTCGTCCGCAGCGGCAATAATGCGGGAATCCGGTTCGCCGTTTATTCCCATATACCGGAAGGCTTCCTGCCGGTTGATGCTTTCTATATTAATTATCAATGTTATTATTCTCCATTACAGTTCATGATAGTATGGACAGATATCCTCATAGTGACCGTCCTTCATACGGAAGCCCTTTGGAATAGTCCCAAGCTGAACAAAGCCCAGCCGCTCGTAAAGATGACAGGCGTGGATATTCGCTGCCACCACGGCGTTGAACTGGAGAACTCCGAAACCATGCTCCTTCCCCTGTACAAGACAGTCGGAAACCAGCTTTTCTCCGATATGCTGTCCCCTCGCCTCTGAACGGACAGCATAGCTTGCATTGCAGATATGTCCGCACCGTCCCACATTGTTGGGGTGGAGTATATAAAGTCCGTAAATTTTCCCGGTATCTTTATCCTCTGCAACTCCGCAGTATGTCTGTGAGGCAAAGAACTCCTTTCCGGTGACGTCCGTCAGAAGCTCCTCCTGGGGAAAGGCAACGCCCTCCTCAACTACTTCGTTCCATATCTCGATCATCGAGGGCAAGTCTCTGTCCTTATAGGCTCTTATTACGATATTCATTTACACGGCACTTCCTTTTCACAGCAGAGATCTTACGCTTTCGCTGATCTTTCGTGCAACATATGGATTGTTCATAGTATAAAGGTGGATACCGTCCACTCCGCTGGAAATAAGGTCAACTATCTGGTCAACAGCGTAAGCGATACCTGCGTCCCTGAGAGCCTCCGGATTGTTTTCATATCTCTGCATCATCTTAGCAAATTTAGGAGGAAGACTTGCTCCGCACATGGATACCATCCGTTCTATCTGCTTTTTGTTTGTTACCGGCATGATACCCGCTTCAACGGGAACGGTTATCCCTGCGATCTCAAGCATCTCCCTGAAATTATGGAACAGCGCGTTATCAAAGAAAAGCTGGGACATAAGGTGCTCTGCACCTGCTTCTATCTTGATTTTCAGGCTGTTTATATCCTTAGCCATGCTTTCGGCTTCAAGGTGTCCCTCGGGATAGCAAGCGCCGGAAACGTGGAAATCTCCATGCTCCTTTATAAAGCGTGTAAGGTCGCTGGCGTACTCAAACTCATGAAGACGGGGGATCTCCGGATTTACGTCCCCCCGCAAGGCAAGGATATTCTCCACTCCCTGCTTTTTGAACTGATCGAGACGGGTCAGGATGTCCGCCTTGGTGCTGTAAACACAGGTAAGATGAGCGGCGGAGGGTATCCCAAGCTCTTTATTAATATAGGCTGCAATATCGCAGGTGGTAGTATCGGCAGCGTTTCCTCCTGCGCCATATGTGACGCTTATAAAATCCGGGGAAAGGTCTTTCAGCTCTGCCAGAGTGCTGTATATGGTTTCCACCGGACTTGTCTTTTTCGGAGGGAATACTTCAAAGGACAGGATAGTTCTTCCCTTGCCGAACAATGATGACAGTTTCATATATGATCATGCTCCCGTAGGGAGCATCTCTCCTTTCGCGACGTTATGTGCGGTTTTGCGCCAGCAAAATTTCAGACGGCAGTCTGAAAAGCACAAAACTCGCA
>JAFLUJ010000123.1 GCA_022511485.1 Oscillospiraceae bacterium
AGCTATATTTTCGGCAGTTTGACCAATATCGTTGTGAGCGCCCCCTAAAGGCTCTTCAATGACCTTCTCTGCGACCCCTAATTCTATCATGTCTTCTGCTGTAATTTTCATTATGTTGCAGGCTTCCTTCTCCTTGCCGGCGTCCTTCCACAGTATGGACGCAAAGCCTCTGGGAGAAATTACCGAGTAAACGGAGTTCTCCAGAACTGCAAGCTCGTCGCAAACGCCCAGAGCAAGAGCGCCTCCGCTGCCGCCCTCTCCGAGGACAACGCTTATGATGGGAGTTTTAATACGCATAAACTCCATGATGTTACGGGCGATAGCCTCACCCTGACCCCTTTTCTCAGCATCTACGCCGCAGAACGCACCGGGAGTGTCTATAAAGCATATTACGGGACGGTGGAACTTCTCCGCCTGCTTGGCAAGCCTGAGAGCCTTTCTGTAGCCCTCCGGGTGTGGCATGGCGAAATTGCTTTCCTTGTTCTCACTCAGGTTCCTGCCCTTTACCTCAGCGATCACCGTAACGGGAATACCGCTTATTGAGCCGATACCGCCTATTATGGCCTTATCGTCGCCGAAAAGCCTGTCCCCGTGCATTTCAAAGAACTCGTCGAAAATAAGGGGAATATAGTCTCTTATAGTGGGACGTCCCTTGTGTCTGACAACTTCAAGACGTTCATATGGAGTTAGTTTATTAAGCTTTTCCATTTTATAAACCCTTTCATATTATTAATAGGGAAATGTTCACATCACAACTGCTGCTCTATTATATCAGACCCATCGGGAGATGTCAAGGTTAAAATGAACGGCAAACCGACCTTGACATCTCCCGCCGGGTCTGATCTGCTGTAACAAGCAGTTGTAAGGTGAAGTATGTCATCACACTTTTGGTTCAGTCTTTGATCTCCGCTGGGTGAAGCTTCAGGATATGCGCGATAGTCCTCCGCATGGACTTCCTTTCCACGATCATATCAGCGAAGCCGTGTTCAAGCATGAACTCAGCAGACTGGAAATCGTCCGGAAGCCTCTGCTTTATAGTTCCCTCAATAACACGTCGTCCTGCGAATCCGATAAGTACCTTTGGCTCGGCGATTATGATGTCTCCCAGCGAAGCAAAGGAAGCCGTCACACCTCCTGTAGTGGGATCGGTCATCACCGTTATATAAAGCAGTCCCGCATCACTGTGACGTGCCACAGCGCCGCTTGTCTTAGCCATCTGCATAAGGGAAACGATACCCTCCTGCATTCTTGCGCCTCCGGAGGCGGTGAACATTATCACCGGAAGCCTGTTTTCCGTTGCATATTCAAAAGCGCGGGTTATTTTCTCTCCCACAACGCTTCCCATGGAAGCCATCATGTAGCGGGAGTCCATAACTCCTATAACGCAGCGTTCGCCCCGGATGGTACATTCGCCGGTAATAATAGCGTCCTTTAAGCCTGTGCTGTCCCGAAGCGCCTGCTGCTTTGCCTCATAGTCGGGAAATTCAATAGGATTTGCACTGAGCATATTTGCGTCGAACTCCTTGAAGCTGTCCTTGTCCGTTATGAGCCTGAGCCTTTCGGGAGCGGTAAGTCTGGCGTGGTAGTTGCACTCCGGGCAGACCTTCAGATTCTTTTCCAGCTCGTCCGTCATAATAACGTTAAGACACCGTGGACACTTAAAAAGCATATTCACCGGCACTTTTACCGAGGAATCGTCTGCTTTTTCTGTACTCTCCTCATCTGAGCTTCCGTTAAGACGGGTTTTTACTACATTGAAAAGGTCTTCGAGACCCATTAGCGTTCACTCCTTTTAAGGCATTAAAAAATAATACGCATTATAGCTAAAACAAGAAACATCCAGCAGTATTTTCTTTCCGGTCTGTCCCTGAAAATTGCAAATAATACTAATCCCAGGAAAGGGACGATAAGTGAAAGCAGCAGGTATAACCAGTATTTTCTGATAAATTCACCGCAGCTGTTAATGTCTTCCGGTTTTGACTGACCCGGTGATATATTGGGAAGGAAACTACCCGGAAGATTTGTATTGATATTTTTTTGGGACGGCGTCTGATACGGCGTGAAATTGCCGCCGGCATAGGGATTCATGTCCTGTTTATTCTTAGACTGCATCTGCATACGATGCTGCTGGACTTTTCTGAACAGAAGAGGGTCATTCTCGTCAAATTCAAAGGGCTTCTCGGGAGTTCCCTGATAATAGGTCGGTGACTTGTAGGGCTTGACGTTGTCCACCACATTCTCGTCATTGATGTCTGCCATTTCCGGACGGTTCGGATATATCTCCTCCATCTGGACATCCGGCATTATCTCCCTTACAGGCTGCTCCTGAGGATAATCAGTGGGATCATAATTATATAAAGCGCTTATATCGCCTTCATCGGGAGGTCTGTATCCGCAGGAAAGACACTCTCCCTTTACAAGCTTGCTCTGACAAAGCGGACATCTTTCTGCTGCCATAATTTCACCTCCGAAAAGTCCGCGGGGGCTTCCCCGCCTCAGCCTTGCATTTTTCTTCCCAGATAGCCTATGTCGTAATTGCCCTCTTCAAAGACTGGGTCTCTTATAAGGGAAAGCTGGAAATCTATATTTGTATCCACGCCCTCAACGATAAACTCCGCAAGAGCCCACTTCATTTTTGCGATGGCTTCCTCTCTTGTGGGAGCATACACAATAAGTTTTGCGATCATGCTGTCATAATAGGGAGTAATAGTATATCCCTGATAAGCGGAGCTGTCAATGCGTATTCCCGGACCTCCCGGAATGTGCAGAGCATTTATCCTTCCGGGGCTGGGACGGAAATTCAGAGCCGGATTCTCCGCATTTATACGGCATTCAATAGAGTGTCCCTTGATATTTATATCCTCCTGAGAGTAGGGAAGCTCCTTTCCCGCCGCAATTTTTATCTGAGCCTTTACAAGATCCACTCCCGTTACAAATTCGGTAATGGGATGCTCCACCTGTATGCGGGTGTTCATTTCCATAAAGTAAAAATTCTGCTCGTTGTCTACAAGAAATTCAATAGTTCCTGCGTTATAGTATCCGCAGACCTTAGCTGCCGCAACAGCAGCCCTGCCCATACGCTCACGGAGCTGAGGGGTCATTATAACGGATGGACTTTCCTCCAGAACTTTCTGGTTGCGCCTCTGCATGGAGCAGTCACGCTCTCCGAGATGGATAACGTTTCCCTGCTTGTCAGCAAGTATCTGAAATTCAATATGCTTGGGATTGACGATAAACTTCTCCATATATATGCTGTCGTCCCCGAAAAAATTCAGAGCCTCCTGCTTGGCGGCAGTTATCTGTGCCTCAAGATCCTCCATTTTTTCAACGAGACGGATACCACGTCCGCCGCCGCCTGCGGAAGCCTTTACCATAAGAGGAAAGCCTATCTCCTCAGCGAGGGATTTTGCCTCCTCCATGGACTTGACTGCTCCGTCGCTTCCGGGGATGACCGGAACTCCTGCGTTTTTCATAGCAGTCTTTGCCGCCGCTTTGTCTCCCAGCATTTCAATTGATTCGGGAGCAGGACCTATAAAATTTATCCCGCACTTTCCGCAGTTGCGGGCGAAAGCCGCGTTCTCGGAAAGGAATCCGAAGCCGGGATGGACGGCGTCCGCACCGGTTATCTCACAGGCTGCAAGTATCTCCTTTTCGTTAAGGTAGCTGTCCTTGGTAGCCGGACCTCCTATGCAAACTGCCTCGTCTGCTATCTGAGCATGGAGAGCAGTCCTGTCCGCAGTGGAAAACACCGCTACAGTTTTAAGACCCAGCTCCCGGCAGGCGCGTATTACTCTTACAGCTATCTCGCCGCGATTGGCGATAAGTACCTTTTTAAACATTTTTTCTTGCTCCTCAAGTACCTTTGATTAATTTTGCTTATTTAATGATGTTTTGAGATTCAGACTGTAACGATATTGTTTTCCTCAGCAAGCTCTTTTACTTCTTCAAGGGTAAGACCGCTTGCCTCTGAAATATCATCCATATTGAATTTTCCCATTGTCAACATTTTTAACGCAAATTGCAGCGCATCTATCCTTGATTTTTCTTCTAGTCTGTCTTCCATTAATTTACACATATTACTTACTCCTTTCGGGTCTTTTTTGTAATAGCGCGTTCTTTCTGCAAGCAGCTCATAATGCATATCATCTGCATTTGAACAGCGGAAATCATGCATGAGCCATCCGAGCTCTGTGTCGCCCTCATATGCTCCATTCACATATATGATATGTTCGCCGTCATTAAAAGGTTTGTTTG
>JAFLUJ010000163.1 GCA_022511485.1 Oscillospiraceae bacterium
TGCAAGAGCTTCGGAAAGCTCTTCTGATGAAGCAGCGTTGTATACTCCGTCGCTGCAAATAAGCAGCTTGTCATTTTTTCTCGGCACAAGAGGTCTGATGTTTACGTCAGGAGTTATTTCCTCTTTGTATCCCATGTACTGAGCAAGAGCATCCTTTTTAGGATCCTTTGCTGCTTCTGCGTATGCGATCTCATGTAAGATGACCCGTTCGATAAGACGGTTAAGATAATCGCTGTCCTCATTGAGATGGGTAAGAAAATCGTTTCTGAAAAGATATATCCTGCTGTCTCCAACTGCGCACCAGTGGACGCCGGATGGAAGACACATCACCGCTGCGGCTGTTGAGCCTCCCTTGATCCCGTTTTTCATTATATTGTTATTTATAGCCCGGAAAGCTTTGGAAAAATGGATATGAACGGGAAACGAAGGATCGCGTTTTTGCTGCATTTCCAGAACGGAATCCACAACATAGCTGCTTATCTGAGCTCCGTCGGAAAGACCGCCCATGCCGTCCGCTACTACAGCGGTAAATCCGTATTTTTCAAGGCTCTCCTTTTCGGCTGACGAAAATCCCAGGTTGTCCTCCTGATAATCTCTTGCGCCCCGGTCATGTATACTGCTTACATTGATACCCCGGACATCAGAGGCTGAAAAATCCATGCTGATAAAAAGATCTCTGCTCATATTCAATATGTGTCCTTCCCTCCGGATACTATCTTTCGGAATATAAAAACAGCATCGTGCAAGGAATACCACATCTTTATGTAGGTCCTGCATGAGATCATTTCTTTCCGATCGGATCCGGATCATTAATATACCATAAAGGAACTGCGCCAGAGAGAAAATTATGATTTGTATAATTATAACATACAGCAATTTTTACGCGGTGTGCAGTGCTGCACACAAAACGGATGGCTTATGTGCAAAATTGCACACCATACATAAGAATATATATGATAAAATTAGAAAAATCAAATCTATTGGCGATCATATAGTCAGCAGAGGAGGGCGAAAATGTCATCCAAAAACAGCATTACCATTTTTATCGGACAAAACGAACCGCGGGTCTATGATCTGGATTTCTTCGGCAAAGACGAAGTCAGAATGGGCAGAGGCGGATTCCACGGAAATGAAAATGACGGAGTCAACGATATTGCGGTAGATCCTGCAATTTCTTTTATATCGAGAGCGCACTGTACTTTTTTCAAAACCGAAAACGGATGGAACATCCGGGATGATAAAAGCGTTAACGGACTTGTTTTCAACAACGCTAAGATCTCTGTCAAACAGCTGCATGACGGAGATAAATTTTACATAGGAAAAAACACTCAGGAAAGATGTATCATCGTATATTCCGGAGCGCGGAATACTGAAAGCGCCGCAAGCAGCGCCGGCATGGGACGTTTCCCCCTTGAAGGGAAAAAGAAATTTATCATCGGACGTAATACCGAATGTGATGTGGTCATTGATCACCCCTCTGTTTCAAGATACCACTGTATAATCACAGAGGAAAACGGGGAGTATTACATATCCGACAACAATTCCATGAACGGCGTCATACTCAACGGAAATCCTTTGAAGAAAAAGGAACACCTTGAGCAGATGGACAAGATCACCATTGCCGATACGTCGATGGTATTCTGCGACAAGCTCATTTATATGATGGGAAATGCCGGAGGCGTAAGTATCTCGGCAAACAATATCATCAAGAAGGTGAAGTCGGACAAGGGCGAAAAGATCATCACGAACAATGTTACTCTTTCCATCGAGCCGGGTGAGTTTGTTGCCATCGTGGGAGGCTCCGGTGCAGGAAAAACCACGATCCTTAACTGTCTTGCCGGCATGACCGATTTCACATCGGGGGATGTGCTTATAAACGGCGAAAGCATCAAGACAAACAACAAGAGCATACGAAGCATTATCGGATACGTCCCCCAAAGCGACATCGTATATGATAACCTTACCCTTGAAAGAATGCTGTATCATTCGGCAAAGCTGCGTATGCCAAAGGATATGTCTCAGGAGGAGATAAACCGCAAGATAGACGAGACCCTTGAAATGGTAGAGCTTACCCGTCACAGAAAAACCATGATAAGCAAGCTTTCGGGAGGTCAGAAAAAAAGAGCCAGCATCGCTGTGGAGCTTCTTGCGTCCCCGAAGCTGTTCTTCCTTGACGAGCCTTCCTCGGGACTTGATCCGGGAACGGAAAAAAACCTGATGAAGATGCTGAAACGTCTTGCAGCAACAGGAAAAACCGTTATCATGGTAACTCATACAGTACAAAACATCAACCTGTGCGATCGGCTGATCTGTATGGGAAGCGGAGGACTGCTCTGCTATTCGGGAGTTCCCTCAAAAGCCCTTGAATTTTTCCGCAAGGAAAATATCACCGATATATACGACGATCTGAACGACAATTCACAGGAGGTTTCCGCAAGGTTTGCCCGGATGAACAACGTACACGAATATACCGGCACAAATCCGGTACAGGAAAAAAAGAAATACGATTTTTCCGAGGGATTCAGACAGTACCGTGTACTGACGCTCAGATACGCCGAAATAACCTTCAACAGCCGGCTGCGTCTTGTGCTGCTGGTCGCCATGCCGATAGTTCTCACGCTGCTTGTGTGCATATCCTTCCAGGCGGACGGAAATCTGTACAACGTCCTTGGGCTTTCAGTCAACCGAACGGTCATGCCATTTGAGGTGGCGGAGGACACAATGAAGCTGCTGTTCTCCTTCGCCTGCGCGGTCTTCTGGGTGGGGATATTCAATTCCGTTCAGGAGGTCAGCAAGGAACGTCCCATATATGAAAGAGAACGGTTCACGGGAGTAAAGCCTCTTCCCTACATCATGTCAAAATTTACGGTCATCGGAGTGCTGTGTATCATCCAGTCGGTCATAATGATCGCGATGCTGGTATTTTTCTCCGATACTGTTGCAACTGTTGACGGAAATGTGGATTCCGCAACAGCAAGGGCTCTGGAAATGAACGAGGGAGGTATCGTATTTTCAAGCGCCCTGTGGCTGGAGCTGCTGATAACTACATTTGCAGCGATGTTCAGTGCCATGTGTCTGGGACTGACGGTCTCCTCGGCGGTGTCCAACGATATGGCTCTGGTGATCTGTCCGGTGTGTCTTCTGCCGCAGATATTGTTCTCCGGAGTTGCCTGCACACTTTCCGGCGCAACGGAGATCATGTCAAAGGTGGTTACCTGTCGTTGGGCGTGCATAGCTTTCTTTACGTCCTCCGGCGTAAACAGTATGCTGGAATCCTGTACCTATGATACCGGCACATGGACTACGACGGAATTTTCCAACGGCTTCGGAGTTGACGAGGCGTATTCCTCATATAAAACATATCTTTTCGGGCTTGATCCTGTTATCAGCTCCTGGATAGTTTTTCTGATAATGGCAGCGGTCTGTACGGCAGCTGCGGTAATGTTCCTTTATATGCGGGACATGAAATTTTCACCATTCTACAAAAAGGACAGATGATCCTGCGTCCGCTCCGGAACAGGATGCGGTCTCAGTCCAAAAATAAATTTATTTTAAAGGAGAAATATGTTATGAAAAAAATTGGTTCTGCTCTGGTAGCGCTGACACTTTGCTGCTCCATGCTTACAGGCTGCGGCGGAGGAGGAGATTACGGAAAATATGCCTCTGCATACAATAAGGTCACAGCAAGCGGCGGCATGGAGGCAGATATTGCCCTGACCCTTACAATGGACGGTACTACCACAAAATCCAACGGCAATCTTAAGCTGGACACATCCAGCGGAAAGAACGTCCTCTATTACGAGATGGAGGTTGACGGAGACAAGGTGGTACAGTTCTCGGACGGAGATTACATCTACACAGAAACTGACGGACACAAGATCAAATACGCTATCAACTCAAAGCCCACTGCGTCAAGCGACAGACAGGAGGCTCAGCAGAAGGACTCCACAGGAAGCGACAATGTATTTAACACCGAAGCATTCCTCAGCGAGTTTTCCAGCTTCCTTGAAGCAGGAAAGATCAAGGAGCTTGGTCTGCTCTCTCCCATTGAGCGCGCAGCTATAACAGATATATCTTCATCCGGAAGCACCTATACTCTCAGCTTTTCGGACAATCTTGTAAAGAAATATCTCAATATCCTTATAGCTAACGAATCCAACAGCACAAGCGGAGAAACACTTACCATTGACGAGCTCAACAATTTCACCAACACAGTAACTGTTTCGGGAGATATTGTCACCGGAGCAAAATACAGCGGCGTTCTTAAGGTAACAGTTCCCGGTTCTCTTATGGCGTCCGGAACAGAAACAAGCTATGATATGGATCTCTCCATCGACGTAACATTTGTAAATCCGGGAAGCGCTGTAAGCATCACACTCCCCTCTACAGACGGATACGACAGCGTGTGATCCTGACCCTGTATTTTTAAAATTTTAAGCTTTAAGAGGCTGTTCAGGCAATACCGCACATGGATCATGTGCGCAAAGACGTCAACCGTTCTTTGTGCGGTGTTGCCTTTATTATACTCAAATGACGGTATGTCCTGCGAAGACGGTCAGAAAATGCAGGGCAGCCTCTTGATTGAAAGGAAAATATCAGCATGAATTATGATAATCCTACTCAAATAAGGATCACAGATAAACAGTCGCTTATCCATCTGGGAAGCCTTGATTCCTTCGACATAACCGAGGGAGGAAAAAAAGCGGCGGGTCTGATCCTTGATTATCTTGACAGCGGAAATGAAGACGATCTGCAAACGGCGATCAAAATATATTCCGAGATAATCCCCAATGAAAATTTCGGCGGTGAATATACTGCGCTGGAATGGCTGTGCAAGTATTTTCTTGCCGATGACCAGATGAAGACGGAGCTTGCCGCCAAGCCAATGGTGAACAGCTTCCGAAATATGATGACGGAAAACGATCACGACAATCTCAGGACTTACCTGAAATACAAATATCACATCGTCGAATACGGCGAAGGGGACAACACCGAGCTGAAAGCCAGAATGAGATTTCTGGAGGACTTTATCCTTTTCAGCAATCCTGATCGGGAGCGCTGGGAGACTACCCGTGAAAACATGGAGAAGTTTGACCTTAAAGAGGGTATGCACATCGCCGATGTAGGCTGCGGACCGGGATACTATACCTTCCGTTTTGCAGATGTTGTGGGAGACAGCGGAAAGGTCTACGCCATCGAGACGAATCCCAGACATCTTGATTATCTGAGAAAATACACCTCCGATTATGATGTGAAAAATGTGGAGGTGGTGGAAAGCAGTTTTGAAGGTATAGGACTTTCCCCTGACATAAGAGTGGACGTCGTATATATGTGCTCCCTTTATCACAATGTGTACGCTGCGTTTACCGATAACGAACGGGACAGCTTCGCCGGCAGCATACGCAGGGCTCTTAAGGACGGGGGACGTCTAATAATCGTGGATAACGATCTTGTGACCGAAGGGGATCTTCCGTACCATGGCCCTTATGTGAATAAGAATATGCTCATAAGTCAGCTCTGGTACTATGGATTCAAGCTTGCGGACACCTTTCAGTTTACTCCCCAGAGATATGTGCTTCTGTTTGATAAGGTGGATATTCCGGAGCAGTCCGGTAAAAGCGGCATGACAGATGAAAAAACCATTTTTGTAAATTCCGCTGCCTCCCTTGTAAGATACAGGATCATCGGCACGTCCACCTCCGGCTATACAAAGCGGGGAAAGAGGATCGGACGCATCATGTATGAGGGCTTTACTCAGAATGACGAGAGCAAGCTCCGTCAGGCTTATGAGGGATTTGAAAAGCTTTTCCCTCTGGAGCGTGTAGGAGATGATTACACCGCTTTTATGTGGTTCATTGAATACCGTCTTGCAGACGATGACAAACGCAGGGAAATGACCTCCGACGCTCTGACCGATTATTACTGCAAATATTTTGGGGATAATGATTTCGCCAGACTGAAAGAATATATCTTTTACAAATTCCATCTGGAGCTTCCCGACCCGGACGACGACGCTTCCGATGACACCAATTATGAATACAACGGCAAGGATTTTTCCATAGAGACACTCAATGAGTGGAACGAGTTCCTTATTTTCAACAATCCCAACAGATACATCTGGGAAAAGACAGGAGAAATGCTGAACTTTATAAATATCCGTGAGGGTGAGACTGTGGTTGACATTGGCTGCGGCGGCGGATATTTTTCGTGGCAGTTTTC
This sequence comes from Oscillospiraceae bacterium, assembly GCA_022511485.1. Lineage (GTDB taxonomy): Bacteria > Bacillota > Clostridia > Oscillospirales > Ruminococcaceae > RGIG8773. Next base: position 6,220 of record JAFLUJ010000163.1, read on the forward strand.
CAGGGCAGCCGGGAAAAACGGCAGGGTCTACGCGACGGAGATAAATAAGGAAGCTCTTAAATATCTTGAGGAGTTCAAAAAGCAGAGCGGCGCGGAAAACATAATCCCAATGGTCGCAAAGATGAACGACGCCTGTCTGCCGGAAAACAGTATCGACACAATATTTATGTGCTCCATGTACCATGCTGTTTACATAACGGATATTGAATTTGTCAAGGACGAATTTATCGACAGTCTGCACAAGGCTCTGAAAAAGGACGGCAGGCTCGTTATCGTTGACAACAATATCACCGAAAAGGGAGTGCCCTCCTATTACGGACCGGGCATAATGCCTGAGCTTATCATTGCACAGCTCGGATTCTACGGCTTCAGGCTGGAAGCCTCCATGTCGCTTATCCCTCAGAGATATATCCTGATCTTCAAGCCAAACGGTGAATACGTTCCTATCCAGAAAAAAATTACGGAGAAAAAAGAAAATGCCAAGGATAGACCATAAGAATTTTTGCACCTGCAATGGCACTCTCCCTGAGGATAAATTTTTCAGGGTCAGTGCAAAGGGCGGAGCAGCTGCTTTTGCAGCTTCCTGTCCGGCGGAAAACTGCCGGGTACCGTCCGTATGTGAAAGAGCGGTAATGGTAAGTACCGATAGCTTCATACGCCGTCCCTCATTATGCGATGAAGCCATGGAAGCGATAACAGGCTTTGTCAACGAGGGGATCTACGGTATGCAGGAGCCGGGAAAGGAATCCTTTTGCAGCGCTGCTGTGTTATATATTTTCCGGGACAAAGCCCGGTGCGTAACTATGGGAAGCTCCGTTATATTTTACTTTTCTGATAACGGGCTCACATCGGTTTTCCATGGCAATGAGGATGTGCTTCCGGGAAAAAGTCTCCGTTCAAAATTTGTATCCGAGCCTGAATTTGAACTGAAAAAGGGACGGAATTCTTTCCTGATAGTCAGCAGTCGGGACAAGGCAGACATTGACAGCTCGCTTATCGAAGCTGCGCTTCAAAATGCGGAAGGCGCAGAGAAATGGATAGATGCGGTATCTGATGAGCTGAAAAAATATAAATGCTCTGCGCTTGCCATAGATCTCCCTCCCAAAAAGCCCGGGATCGCTGATCTCCTGCACATATGAGACTGCTGTCGGCAGCACAGCATAAATATCGGCTGACTCTGCTGCACACGCTGCCTTGAATAAAAAAGAAAGGACTTGTTTCTATGTCGGTAAACGAAAGAAAAAGCTTGCTTATATCCCATGCCGAGGAGGTTTTCAGGGAGGTTCAGGAGCTTCAGGGTCTGGGTCTTGTCTGCGATGACGGAGATTTTGTTCCGTCAGTCCACTATCCCCCTATAACACAGTATCCCAATCACAATGCGGAGGAATCCCTGAGAGGGTTTGAATATCCGGGGGACGGATTTATGGATATATATGTTCATGTTCCGTTCTGCATAAGGCACTGCATATTCTGTCACTATCCCGGTAAGACAGGGGAGTGCAAAGAGGAAAAGGAAAAATACATAAGCTATCTTATAAGGGAGATCGACCTCTACCGTGAAAGATTCGGCGTGGATAAGTTAAAGCCCCGTTCCATACTGCTGGGCGGAGGAACTCCCACCTATCTCCCTCCGGAGCTTCTGGATCATTTTCTGGAGGAACTGGGAAAGCGGATGGATCTTTCCCATTGCCGTCAGTATAATGTAGACCACGACCCTAATTCCGTTATCGGAAGCGAGGGTGCAGAGCGTCTTGAAATAATGAAAAAGCACGGGATCACAAGGCTTACTATCGGATTGCAGTCCCTTGATGCGGAGGTTCTTAAAATAATGAACCGCGCCCATACGGTGGAGGAGGCTGAGGAATCGGCGATAAAAGCAGTAGAAGCCGGCTTCGATGTGAATATCGAGTTTATTTACGGACATCCGGGAGAGACCTTCGACAACTGGATAGAGGTCATCGACAGAGCAGTAAAGCTTCCCATGAACGAGATACAGATATACCGTCTGAAAGTCCAGGCATACGGAGACAAGCAGGGTATCATCAACACGTATGCAGGCGGAAACAAGGGCGTGCCTGTCCCTGATTTCAAGGATACGATGATGATGAAGCAGATCGCCATTGATATTCTGAATGAAAACGGGTTCCATGAAACCCTGCGCCGGGTATATTCAAAGGATAAGCGTATATTTTCCCATTATGCATATAACCAGTGCTGCAATATGTACGATCAGGTGGGATTCGGTCTGACCGGCTTTTCCAGCTACCATGACCGCTTTGACATCAACACACAGTATTTTGACGAGTATTACGATCTGATAGACAAGGGCGAGCTTCCCATTACGAGAGGATATATCCGTCCTCAGGAGGAGCAGATACGTCAGGCAATTGTACTTCCTCTGAAAAACCGCTCGGTGATAAAGTCTGATTTCTATAAAAAGACGGGAGTAAATTTTGACGACATCTTTAAGAAAAAGGTGGAGACGCTCAAACAATACGGTCTTATTGAGGACGACGGCAGGGTAGTAAAGCTTACGGAAATGGGCGGCTTCCTTGCAGACGAGGTGTGCGAGCAGTTCAACTCCGATATTTACAAGCCTTTCCCAAGGGAAAGATTTGCGGAGGGTCCTCTTAATCCGTATCTGGATAATACAGTATTTTAATATAATGCCGCCGATCCTGTTGACTTGCTGTCCTGACAGGGTCGGCGAAAGCGTCAGAAAGGCAGGAAAGCTATGATAAACATTTTGTCCAAATCTCTCTGTGAATTCTGTTTCGCAGAAACAGATACTGAGCCATGTCCCGAATGTGGCTATCAGCGCAGTACATATGAGCAGGACCGCTCTGTACTTCCCATAGGAAGCGTTCTTGAGGGAAGATACATGATAGGACGCGTCCTTGGCAAGGGAGGATTCGGCATAACCTATCTTGCCTACGACATGAAGCTGGGATACAGGGTAGCAATAAAGGAGTATTATCCCCTTGGAGCTGCTGTCCGGGAAAACGGCGGTACAACTGTATCCGCTCATTCAGCAGAGACAAGGGAAAGTTTCAGAAGCGGCGCAGAAAAATTCTATAATGAAGCCCGTCTTGTTGCCGAGCTCAGTGAAAATCCCAACATTGTAAATGTATCTGACGTCTTTTACGAAAATGAAACGGTGTATTTTATAATGGGATACCTCCAGGGTATGACCCTGAAAAATTACATCGGCAAATTCGGAAAAATATCCGAGGAGCAGGCTGTTTATATTGCAGGGGAGATCTCAAACGCTCTTGCTTCTGCTCATAAAATAAACGTCCTGCACAGGGATATTTCTCCGGATAATATTATGGTGTGCAGCGACGGTACGGTGAAGCTCCTTGATTTCGGAGCGGCAAGACAGGTCTTTTCGGAACAGTCCGCCAGTCTGTCGGTAATTCTCAAACAGGGATATGCCCCTCCGGAGCAGTATCAGAAAAAGGGAAAGCAGGGTCCCTGGACGGACATCTATTCTCTTGGTGCGACTATTTATTACGCTCTCACCCTTGATCTGATGGACGATCCTATAACAAGACTTAACGGAGACGACGAATTTGATTCTAACCGGCATAAAATAACTCCTGCTCTCTGGGAGATAATCAAAAAGGCGACTATGCTCCAAAGCTCCGAAAGATACCAGAACATCTATGAGCTTCTTGACGCTTTTGACGACAGCGGGATAACTCCCCGTCCTCTTATAAAAATGGCTGACCGTTCGAGACGGTTTGGTTCAGTCAGCCGCAGGAAAATGAAGTATGACAAGCCTGAGGAAGCAGCTCCTGCCATGGAAAAAACCACAGCTCTTGACGATAACGCTCCTGTGGATATGAATGCAACAGCGGCTCTTGATCCGGATATGGACGTTACCATGCCGGTCGACGATAAAAAAGCTTCTTCCATGGATAAAACGGTAGCTCTTGATAAGACTGCTCATCCGGCAATAAATGAGACAGCTGCACTTAATAATAAAAAAACACCTGCCATGAATAAAACGGTGGCTCTTAGTGAAACTGCTCCACCGGCAATGAACAAGACTGTTGCTCTTAACGATAACACGGACATGAATGCTACTGTCGCTCTTGATCCGGATACAAATTATACAAGACCTCTTGCCGATGCTCCCGGTATGGGCGTTACGGTCGCGCTCAACAATACAGCGCCGGTTTCAGACAGCGGAAATAATTCCGGCAGCAGGAGACGGAAAATGATCCTTGCCGCAGCAGGAACAATTGCCCTCATAGCGGTAATTTTATGTGTAAATCTTATTGTGAACAGCGGAAATGATGATGAGCTTATATCGGCAGATGTGACAGGATCAGTAACGACGTCCACAACTACAGCAGAAGAAACGCAGTCCTCTGAGGCAGCAGAGACAGAACCGTCCGGGCAGTCTGAAAAAGCACATTCTATAGAAACTCAGCCTCCCAAACCGGAAGGGGAAGAACCATCCCTGCCGGAGGGAAGTGAACCTTCCCAGCCGGAAGGAGAGCAGCCGGAAGAGCCTCCCGGACCGGAGGAAAATGATCCCCGGAAGTCCGGAGAAACAGAGCCCACCAAACCTGAGGAAACTCAACCGCCCGTGACTGAAACCCAGCCTCCCCAGACTCAGACCTCACAGACTCAACCGCCAAAGACCACCCAACCGCCGCAAACTACAACTCAACCACCCAAAACCACGACACAGCCGCCAAAAACTACAACTCAACCGCCCCAAACCACTACGCAGCCTTCCAAACCGACGACGCAGCCTCCTGAAACTACAAGGCAGCCTGCACAAACAACAACAGCAAAGCCTGAAAAAGCTGTGGATTATTCGGCTCTCTTTTCCTATGAGACATCAGGAAACGGGATCATGATAACCAAATATAAGGGCAGCAGCGGCAAAGTTGATATACCATCCAGCATCGATGGAAAACCTGTAGTTGCTATTGATGATCACGCTTTTTATGAAAACACCGTTGTCACAAGCATAAATATTCCCGACAGTGTATCTGAGGCAGGAGACAGTGCTTTTTTCGGATGCACTAATCTTGCAGATGTGACTGTTTCCCACAATATAACTAAGATTGCACCAAGAATGTTTGCCCGCTGCCAATCTCTCAAAAATGTTACCCTCCACAACAGAATTACTGAGATCGGAGAATTTGCATTCAACGGCTGCACCGGTCTTGAAGCCATACTCATTCCCGACAGCGTGACTAAGATCGACATCTACGCATTCAGCGGCTGCACCGGTCTTAAACGTATAAATATTCCCAACGGCGTTACAGAGATAGGCGAAGCTGTCTTTGCCGAATGCAACAGCCTTGAAAGCATTACTTTTCCCAATGGCATGACTAAGATCGGTGAATTTGCTTTTTTAGATTGTTACTGTCTTAAAAGCGTAAACATTCCTGACAGTGTAACTGCTATTGAATATGCTGCATTTTCCGGATGTACTGCTCTGGAAACGGCATCTGTTCCAGCAAAATGTAATGTGGATAATACTGCATTTTTTGAGTGTGATAAAGTTAAGATCACCAAAAGATAATAATACTGATCCCAAATCAAAAAACAGACAAAGCCAGTGTTTTGATTTGAGAATAGTATAAAGGCAATATCCGAAAGGAAGAGACTCATGGTAAACATTTTATCAAAATCATTATGCGAAAGCTGCTTTGCAGAAACAGATACAGAGCCATGTCCAGAATGTGGCTATCAGCGCAGCACATACGAGCATGACCGTTCCGTGCTTCCTATAGGAAGCGTTCTTGAAGGACGGTACATGATAGGCAGAGTTCTGGGCAAGGGAGGCTTCGGAATAACCTATCTTGCTTACGATATGAAGCTTGGCTACAAGGTGGCTGTCAAGGAATATTATCCCATGGGGGCTGCTGTCCGGGATACTGAAAATATGACGACGGTATCCACTCAGTCTGTTGAATCCAAGGAAAGCTTCCGTATAGGCGCGGAGAAATTCTACAGTGAGGCACGTCTTGTTGCGGAGCTGAGCAATAATCCCAACATTGTAAATGTGTCCGACGTATTTTACGAAAATGACACGGTATATTTTACGATGGGTTATCTGGAAGGTACAACTCTTAAAAACTACATTGCAAAGCATGGAAAAATATCCGGGGATCAGGCGGTCTATATTGCTGGAGAGGTCTCAAACGCTCTTATTGCAGCTCACCAGAAAAACGTTCTCCACAGGGACATTTCTCCGGATAACATCATGGTCTGCAATAATGGGACGGTAAAGCTCCTGGATTTCGGAGCGGCAAGACAGGTTTACACGGAACAGTCCTCCAGTTTGTCGGTAATATTAAAACAGGGGTATGCTCCCATCGAGCAGTATCAGAAAAAGGGAAAGCAGGGTCCGTGGACGGATATTTATGCTCTGGGAGCGACCCTCTATTACTCTCTGACCCTTGATCTGCTTGACGATCCCATGTCGCGAATGGACGATGACGAGGGGTTCAGTTCAAACAAGCACAATATCAGTCCGGCTCTCTGGGAGATCATCAAAAAGGCGACCATGCTCAGGACTTCCGACAGATACCAGGATGTATATGATCTTCTGGATGCTCTTGACGACTGCGGGATAACTCCAAGTCCTCTTGTAAAAACAGATGATCGGTCCCGCAGAAGCTTCGGTTCGGTCAGCCGCAGAAAAATGGAGTACACCGAGCCTGCCGCTGCCGCTATGAATGAGACGGTTGCTCTCAATGAAAATATTGCACCTGCAATGGACGCGACAGTTGCGCTTAACGAAAGCTCTGCTCCTGCAATGGATGCAACAGTGGCACTCAATGAAACCGCCGCTCCTGCTATGAACGCAACGGTAGCGCTCAATGAAAGCGGAGATATGAACGCAACAGTTGCTCTCGAACCGGATACAAACTATACAAGACCTCTTGACAACGCTCCGGACATGAACAAAACAGTCGCGCTTAATAATTATTCTGCACCGGATATGAACAGGACAGTTGCACTTGACAGCAATGTCCCGTCAGCAGGAGGAACATCAGTAAATAACAACAAAAAACGGAATATTATTATTGCTGCGGCAGGAGCTGCCGCACTTATTGCAATAATTATAGGAGTAAGCGTATCAAACAGCTCCAAGTCGGACGATGATACTATAACAGCGGAAGCAACAACAACGGCTTCCGTAACGGAGACAACAAAAGAGACCACCTCAGCAGCGAAAGAAGCAGAGGCATCTAAGCCCACCGATAATACTGATTATTCAAAAATCTTTACTTATGAGTCATCGGGAAACGGTATCAAAATAACCAAATATATAGGAAGCGACAGTACCGTTAATATTCCGGCTCAGATAGACGGAAAGTCGGTAACTGTTATAGGTTCAAATGCTTTCGAGAAAATCAGTCAGGTTAAAAATGTGATTATTCCTGATAGTGTGACCGAAATTGGAACAGCTGCATTCAGAGAATGCACCGGTCTTAAAAGTATTACTATTCCAAATAGTGTGACCAAAATTGGTGAATATATTTTTTATGAATGCAACGATCTTGAAAATGTTACACTTTCCACTGGGATAACCGAGATCTGTCGATACTCCTTTTGGAATTGTTTCAATCTTGATAGGATATATATTCCCGACAGTATAACTACTATAGGCGTAGGAGCTTTTGGCGGCTGTGAAGCTCTTACAGACGTAATAATTCCTGACAGTGTGACTGTTATTGATAATGGAGCCTTTCTTGAATGTTTCAGTCTTACAAGCCTGACTATCCCTGATAAAGTGACCTACATTGGGACATATGCTTTTGAAAGCTGCACCAGTCTGGAAAAAGTATCACTTCCGGCAAGCTGTAAAGCAGAGGATAATGCTTTTAAGGGCTGTCCAAAGGTCAATATAGAAATAAGAGGTGGCGGAAGCTCGTCCGCAGAAGCACCAAAGCAGGATAAACCGGAGCCCTCCAAGCCGGAGCAGAGCGAACCGTCTAAACCTGAACAGACTGAACCCTCCAAGCCGGAGCAACCGCAGCAGCAGACACCTGCTGCCTCCAATGTGGATTACAAGTCTCTTTATGCCGAAAAGCTTATGGAGCTGTCCGGCAGTCCTTCATATATGTTTGACCTGTATGATCTTAATTCTGACGGAATACCTGAGCTGCTTGTTTCCACCGGAGATCTGGGCGTAAGCGAAGTGGATATATATACTATCCATAATAACAAGCTCGCAAAGGTGACTAATAATACGGATACGGTGCTTGGCAGATACGGAGAAATAATGGTCGCAAAGAATAAATATCTGTCAGTCCAGATGTTCTGGATGGGCAGCGGAAGCGCAAGCTATTATAAAATAGAGGGTACTTCAATAAAGCACATTGTGACCATTGGGACATCGCTTGAACTGGGTGATAATATGGAAGGGATAACAGTATATGAACTGGATGGCAAGCCAGCTACCTACGACGAATATAAAAAAGCAGCTGCTGAATTTGAGGACTGCCAATGGGAATCTGCCGGCAGAAAATACGACCTGTCCGAAAGCAGCATACGCAAGGTTCTTTCTTAGGACATCGTATGGCTTGAAGCTTATCGTCTTGCAATTAAAAGTAAATTTGAGTATAATATATATGTATGTGACATGAGATGATTATTCGATCGGAGGAAAAACAAATGATCACAGAAATAAAATACTCAAATACAAATACATACCTGATAAGCGGGAAAAACGGAGATCTGTTGTTTGATACCGGCTGGGCAGGAACATTCGTGGCGTTCTGCAAGGCTCTGGGCGAGAAGGATATGAAGCTCCAGAATATCAAATATCTGCTTATATCACATTTTCATCCCGATCATATGGGTATAGCTCAGGAAATAGCTGATACAGGAACGGTCATAGCCGTTATGGACGTTCAGACCGGTTTCATTCACAGCTCGGATCATATTTTTGAAAGAGAAAAGCATTCTGATTTTGTTCCTGTAGATGATCTGAAAATAAAGATCATTCCCATTCAAAAAAGCCGTAAATTTCTGAAAGAGCTTGGTATCTCAGGAGAGATAATTCATACGTCGGGACACACTGATGACAGTATTTCTCTGTGGCTTGACAAGGAAAAGGCATTGTTGGTCGGCGATCTTAACCCTCTGTATGAGCTTGAAATGCATAAGGGTACTCAGATCGCCGAAAGCTGGGAAAAGCTTTTAAAATTAAAGCCACATAAGATATATTACGGTCATGCGGAAGCTGCGGAGTTTAATGGCTCTGTCCTGAAAGAGACCGGAGCGTCTGATTCGGATATTCATGCACTGGTCAAAAAAATAATCAGGCTGATCGACAGGGGATGCACAGCAGAGGTGATAGAGAAAAAAACCGGAGCAGACAAAGTCTTTATCCAGGACGTTGCACGTATGTATCTTACGCATCAGAACGTCAGCGTACAGGGCATACTGGACAGGATAGAAATAAAGGGAAAGTAAGAGTCTTAGCGATCTGGTCAAAGACCGGCAGGTGAAATTCTCATGAAAAAATAGTCTCTGCATATTGCAAAATATAAAATTATCGGTTATAATATATACAGGTGATACCGTTCATAAATATCTGACGTCCCTGTGTGTATTGCCTGCATCAAATATGTTTTTGCTATATTTTTATAACAATAGGAGGAATTTTAAATGAGCAGTAAAATTACAGAAGATATGATAATCGGAGAGATTCTGGATATGGATCCTGATACAGCGCCGTTCTTCCTTGAAATGGGTATGCATTGTCTGGGCTGTCCCGCGTCAAGAGGTGAAAGTCTTGCGGAGGCTTGTGCCGTTCACGGCGTAAATCCCGCTGACATGGTGGCTAAGCTCAACAATCATTTTGCAGGCAAATAAATGTATTGACCGCGCCGATATACTATCGGCGTATTATTTTATCGGAGAAGTATCATGCTTGATAAACGACTGAGACTTTGTGCGGACATGGTAAAAGGAAATCGTGTCTGCGATGTGGGCACTGACCATGCTTATCTTGTGGCAGAGCTTCTTATATCAGGTAAATGTGAGACTGCTGTTGCGGCGGATATAAATGAGAATCCTCTTAAAGCGGCAATGACAACGCTGGAAAATGCGGGCGTTACTGACAGGGTGGAAATTATCCGTTCAGACGGACTGAAAGAAATTCCCGGATCGGGGATAACCGATATTGTTATTGCAGGAATGGGCGGGGAGCTTATCTCAAAAATACTGTCCGAATGTCCCTGGCGGCTGGAGGGGAAAAATCTTATCCTACAGCCTATGAGCCGTGTGGAAAGTCTTATAAAATGGCTTTGTGAAAACGGCTTTGAAATTACCGGTCAGCGTGCAGCGTCCGAGGGAAAGTTTTTTTATACCGCAATAAATGCTGTTAAGGGAGGGAATCCTTACACCCCCACGCCGGTCTTTGAACAGCTTGGAAAGCTTGATTTTTCCGACACAGAGGCTGCATTGTATGCGAAAAGCCGGGCGGCAAGTCTCCTTTCTGCGGGACGTGCCCTGAGAGATTCGGGGAGATCTCCTGAGGCGGTGAAAAAAATCGGTCTTGCTGCTGAGATCATTACAAAAACAGGAGGAAAACCAATGTATACGGTAAAAGATATTTTTGCTATGATGGACACCATCGCACCAATGAAAAATCTCCACAAGGGGGACAACTCGGGACTTATCACGGGAGACCCGTCAAAGCCTGTAACAAAGGTTCTCTTTTCCCTTGATATAACCAGAGAGGCTGTTCTGGAAGCGGTCGGGATCGGTGCAGAGGTAATTATCGCTCACCATCCGGTGATCTTCAATCCCCTTTACAGACTTGAGGAAAATAACCCTGCCTGCCTTGCGTTCAGACATGGCATAGCCTGTATCTGTTTCCATTCTCCTCTTGATATTTCCAGGGGCGGGATAAACGATATTATTTTTGATATGCTGGAAGCTCCCGTGGGACTGAAAAAGCTGTCCGTGCTTGAACCTATACATCCGGACGGCGGAGGATACGGTTTCGTATGCTCGGTCGAAAATGAGATCATGCCCGATCAGCTGGGCAAAATATTAAAGGATACCTTCGGATGCACAGTTGTCCGTTATACCAACAGCGGAAAGGCGATAAAGAAGCTGGCTTTCTGCTCCGGAGGAGCAGGCGGTACGCTTCCTCTTGCCATGGAACATGGAGCGGACGCTTACATCTGCGGTGATGTCAAGCACGATCAGTGGATCACTGCACGGAATAATGACATTGCTCTTTACGACTGCGGACATTTCCACACGGAGGACATTGTTATCCCATATCTTATAAAGCGTTTCAGTGAGGCTTATCCAGGCATTGAAATGATCCACGCAAAGGCTGATCGCGACCCGGCAGAGTACATCATTTAAAAAATAAAACATGGGGCTGCTGCTCCGGGTATTTTCATGGGATAATATATCGTGAACAATAATGTAAATCATAATTTGGCATATTATTTCTGTACTC
>JAFLUJ010000124.1 GCA_022511485.1 Oscillospiraceae bacterium
TCTGAAGCTGGCTAAGGAGCATAACTGTAACTTCCTGTTTGAGGCTTCCACAGGCGGTGCGATACCTATTATCCGTCCGCTGCACCAGTGTCTGGCGGGAAATGATATTACCGGTATTGAGGGTATCCTTAACGGAACTACCAACTTCATTCTTACGAAAATGATAAATGAGCAGATGTCCTTCGAGGACGCTCTCAGTATGGCTCAAAAGCTTGGCTATGCTGAAAAAGATCCCACTGCTGATGTTGAGGGTCACGATGCCTGCCGCAAAATCTGTATTCTTTCCTCCCTGGCGTTCGGTAAGCACGTTTATCCCGACTGGGTTCACTGCGAAGGTATCACCAAGCTCACTCTGGAGGACGCTTGCTATGCTGAAAACTGGGGCGGTGCGATAAAGCTCATAGGATCGGTAAAGCGTACAGATGAGGGAAAGATCCTTCCGATGGTTCGTCCTGCCTTTGTTTGTTACGGAAATCAGCTTTCCCATGTTTCCGATGTTTTCAACGGGGTAATGGTCTACGGCGACGCTGTTGAGGAGGTCATGTTCTACGGCAGAGGCGCAGGAAAGCTCCCTACAGCAAGTGCGATCGTGGGAGACATCGTTGACGCGGCAAAAATGAACGGTACTTCTGTATCCCAGGTCTGGGAGGACAGCTCAGACAACAGCTTCATTGCTGATTATAAGGACGATGTTGTTTCCGTATATGTTCGTGTCAGAGGAGTGTCCGGAGAGAAGATTTCCTCGGCATTTGGCACTGTAGAGTATCTTTCAAGAGAGGGACAGCCTCAGGACGAGCTGGCGTTTATTTCCCCGGCAATGAAGGAGCGCGATTTTGACGCCAAGCTTGACAGCCTCGGCGGTGAGGTTCTGGGAAAAATACGTCTCTTAGATATGTAACTAAAGAAGGAATCCTTTATGATAAAAATACAGATCCCGGCAACCAGCGCAAATCTGGGCGCTGGATTTGACGCGCTGGGTCTTGCACTGAATTTTTACAATTATGTCAACATTGAAGAGGCGGACGGGATTTCCATCGAAAGTCTTGACGGGACTGACATTCCCGGGGATGCGTCCAATCTTGTATACGATTCGGCGCGCACTCTTTACGACATCTGCGGAAAAAAGCTGACCGGGCTTAAAATCCAGCAGGTGAACAATATTCCCATGGCGCGGGGTCTGGGAAGCTCCTCTGCCTGCATTATTGCGGGTCTGGTGGGGGCGAATCAGCTTCTTGGCGAGCCTCTTGGCATGGACGATCTGGTTGATCTTGCGGCTCAGATGGAGGGACATCCTGACAATACCGCTCCGGCACTTCTGGGAGGTATCGTTACTGCTGTTTTTGACGGCCGTCGTGTCCACTGGGTAAAGCAGGAGGTCTTCACTACTCTGAAATTTGTGGCTGCGATACCTGATTTCGAGCTTAAAACGGATAAAGCCAGAGCGTGTCTGCCTGACGAGATCTCCCATAAGGACGCGGTCTATAATCTTTCCAGGGCGGCGCTGTTTTCCGCTTCGTTGCTGACGGGTAAATTTGAAAATCTCCGGACGGCTGTTCATGACAGACTTCATCAGCCCTACCGCATGGAGCTTATCCCTTACGGTCGGGAGGTCTTTGATACTTTCTACAGCATTGGTGCGTATGGGGCGTATCTCAGCGGTGCTGGTCCTACTCTCATGGCGGTGGTCGACGGTGAGAATGAGTACTTCTGCGGAAAGCTCAGGTTCGCTCTTGATAAAATGGGTCTGTCTGCATGGGAAGTCCATGAGCTGCATATTGACAACATTGGTACGAGAATTATTGAATGATGATACAGAGCAGCCGTTTTGACGCGGTACTGCTCAATAAATATTACTATGCGATCCGCACACGATTACTTATGCGGTATTGTCCGGAAAGCAAGGGGGGACTATAAGTGGAAATAGAATATTTCTCCGAGACCCGCTATGACAGCGACGTCATAGAGCTTTACAAAGCCCTGGAATGGTACGGACTGAACGGCTACACCGATTACGACATCGACAGGGCTAACAAAAACAGCTTTTATTCGGTCTACGCCTATGATGGAGAAATACTGGTAGGCTTGGGGAGAGTTGCCTCCGATGGTCGTATTGCTGCGATTATGAGCGGTATCTGTGTCCGCCCCGATTATCGCAGACAGGGGATCGGCGAGCAGATCGTGACGAGACTTGTATATTTCTGTCAGTCCGGTGATAACCGTCTTGATGTTCAGCTTTTCTGTGAGGATAGTCTTATCCCATGGTATGAAAAGCAGGGGTTTGAACGCAAGGACAGAGGTATGTGGAAAAAGATGGTTCTCCCTGAGGATAACTGTCGGTTAAGAAGAAACTTCCGGGATGTTTACGGCATTGAGCAGATAAGTGATATTTCTCCTGAGTTTTACTGGTACAATTTCGATGGCTTCGGAGATTTCCGCTACTACGAAAGCATGGGAAGCAGGGGGGAAATGGTTCCGTTTGTTTCAATGACGCTGTTCTGCGAAGAAACAATAAGCTTTTCTGCTGAGATAGTTTTTGAGAATGTCACCGGATTTGAGATCAAATGCAATGGTGTGAAAACTCCGCTTACTGATTTTGATATTCTGCGTGTAAAGCAGCATCGGGAAGATAATATGAACTATCGTATATGTTCTCTTGAAAGCGATGACATCAATTTTTTCTGTGAGAGCTTCCGTATTATTGACGTAAGGCGGGACGACGAATGATAAGTATATGTACCTCCTCGCCGGAAGAGACTATAGCTGCTGCTGAAAGGATAGGTGCTCTTTTACAGGGCGGAGACGTTATTGCATACCGGGGTGGTCTGGGTGCAGGAAAGACTACATTTACACGGGGTCTTGCGCTGGGAATGGGACTTCCGGACGATGTCCATTCTCCCACGTTCGCTCTTGTGAATGAGTACCGGGGCTCTGATATAACTCTGTATCATTTTGATATGTACCGTATAATGAATGCTGAGGCTCTGGAGACTACCGGATTTTACGATTATATGTCCGAAGACAGTGTTATTGTCTGTGAATGGTCGGAAAATATTGCAGACTGTCTGCCGGATAATACGATAACAATTACCATTGAACATCTTGGGGAGGACAGGCGGGAGATCACGCTAAAGGGAGATGAGCGATTTGATTCTGCTTGGAATTGACACCTCCGGGAAAACCGCCTCGGCTGCGGTCTGCACCGAGGCTTCTGTTCTTGCACAGACCTCCGTTTACACCAAGCTGACCCATTCACAGGTGATACTTCCTATATGCAGGGACGTCCTGAAAAATGCTGGCTTGGAGCTTTCTGACGTTGACGGTATCGCTGCGGCGGCAGGTCCGGGGTCTTATACCGGGCTGAGGATAGGAATTGCCGCAGTCAAGGGGATATGCTTCGCACTGAACAAGCCATGTGTGGGGATCTCCACTCTTGAAGCTCTGGCGTATAATGTTTCTCTGCATAAAGGTGTTATTTGCTCTATCATGGCGGCAAGACAGGATCTGGTTTACGGAGCGGTCTTCCGTTCAGACGGCAGAGTGGTTTCCCGTATTACTGAGGATAGGATACTCCCGCTTGATGAGTTGAAAGCCTCACTTGAAGCAATGGAGGGGGACATCGTTGTAGCAGGGGATGGTTCGGACAAGCTGACAGGGGAGAGGTTCATTACCGCTCCGCCTCATCTGAGGTTACAGCTTGCATCAAGTCTTTGCGCGGCTGGGTTTGCTAAAGAAATGTATTCTCCCGACAAGCTTGAGGCGGCATATATGGAATTTACAAAGGCAGAGAAGGATTTGAGCGGGTCAAATTAGGTAATATCCTTGATTAAACGGTTTTTGTGTGATATAATAATGGAGGTTAATATGGCTGATTTCGCAGTGGAAATGTTATGTGATATTGCTGATATATTTATTGACTTGTGGGTAAATAAGATCTCGGATAAGGTTAAGTGTAAGGAAAAAATATGAGTAAGGACATAGCTGTAATACGGAATTTATGGTATTAGAATTTAGGGAGGGATTTTTATGATCGCAATTGGAAGCGACGGAGCAGGATATGAGATCAAAAAGGTTATCATTGAGTGGCTTAAGGAAAAGAATATGCCATATGAGGAGTTCGGTTGTATGAACGGAGAAAGCTGTGATTATCCCCTTGTGGCAAAGGAGGTCTGCGAGAAGATCGTAAGCGGCGGCGCAGAAAATGGAATACTTGTGTGCGGCACAGGCA
>JAFLUJ010000125.1 GCA_022511485.1 Oscillospiraceae bacterium
AGAATATCCTTGGCAGAAACGAGGACGTAATGTGGTTTAAAAATGAGGACGGAAATAATGAGTTTCTGCACCCGTTGTCTGTTGAAGGTCTTTGCATAAACGGATTGCTTGATTATCAGTTTGCCAAAAAATCGGATAAGCATTTTGAGATACACGCTCAGTTAAGAAATGGTGCAGATCCCAAAAGAATATTGTCAGAGCTTGAAAAATATATGCGCAAAATTTTAAGGCTTAACGGTCTTGACAATATCAGCTTTAAAATAAATATCGTCAGCGAAATAAATGCTGATAAGCAGACAGGTAAAAAACGACTTGTAGTCTGAAAAAGGAGTATCAGAATGAAAAAAGCGCTGTTATCGGGACGGAAAATTGAAAAATCCTTTGGTGAGAACAAGGTTCTGAACGGTATTGATATTGACATTTATCCGGAGGATTTTACGGTGATAATGGGTGCGTCCGGTTCGGGAAAATCAACGCTGCTTTATATGCTCAGCGGAATGGACAAGGTGAGCGGCGGAGAAATTTCCTACAAGGAAAATGATATTACATCGGCTTCCGAAAAGGAAATGACAAAGCTTCGGGCAGATGATTTTGGGTTTGTATTTCAAAGGACGCACTTGGTAAGCAATCTTACTCTCTACGAAAATATCGTTCTTGCAGGCTACATCAGCGGAAAGATCACAGAGGAAGAATCGGTATCAAGAGCGAATGAATTAGTAGAGAAAATGAATCTTACAGAAGCAAAAATGCGGCTTCCCTCTGCGGTTTCGGGGGGAGAAGCACAGCGGGCGGCTGTGGCAAGAGCGGTAATTTCAAAGCCGGAGCTGATTTTCGCAGACGAGCCAACAGGAGCGTTAAATAAATCCAACACCGATGAAGTGCTGAATCTTTTTACTGATCTGAACAAACAAGGACAAACTATTTTGCTTGTCACTCACGATAAGGAAGCCGCATTGCGTGGAAATCGTATTTTGTACATTGAGGACGGTGCGGTCATAGGAGAATTAAGTCTTGAAGCATATCAGGGAAGAAATAAACAGCGTGAGGATAAATTATCCGGTTGGTTGGAGTCATTAAGATGGTAAGAATGAAAAAATATAAACTATTAATTACCTCCTCTGTCAAAAAACAAAAAAGCAGTATTATCTGTATTCTCCTGCTAATGATTATGGTCGGATCGTGTATGTTTTCCTCTGTCATTTTAATAAGCAGCGGAAAAAAAGAAATTTCCGGTGAAATGGACAGACTTGGCTTCGGAGATTTTACCGCTTGGGTGAATGGCTTTGATGAAAATCTGACAGATGAGATCAGGCTTATTCCGGCAGTGGAGCGGGTGGATGTCCAGCCTCTTGTATTTGCCGGATATGAGATAGCCGGAAGCTATTCCGACAATGAGGGACAGCTTATTGTTTATGACGGAACAGTTCCATACAAGTTTATCTCAGAGGACGGCAGGGAAGAAAAAATTCCGGAAATAAAATCGGGAGAAATTTATATCTCTCCGGCTATGAAATCCAGCTTTGATATTGACATAGGAAGTACCATAAACTTTGAGCTTTCCAGGCAAAATGGCATTAAAAGCTTTACCGTTGCAGGATATTTTGAGGACGCTTTTATGGGAAGCTCTATGATAGATATGAAAAGCTTTCTTGTGTCACAGGAGGATTTGAATGAGTGCATATTTATCGTTTTTTCTTCGGCTGAGTATGACGTTCTTGGAAAAGCAGGAGCTATGCTTCATATATTCAAACAAGCAGACAGTTCATTGTCTGAATCGGATTTCCAAAGGCTTGTTTATACGGAAAGCTCTCTTTCAAAATACACGGAATTTTCTTATGGAAAAGAGTCCATTTTAAGCTATATGCTTCTTTTGCAGAATATCCTGACCGGATTTCTTCTGGCATTTTCGGTGATACTTCTTATCATCTGCCTTATTGTCATAGCACACAGCCTTTCCGCTGTTATCGAGCAGAATAAAAAGGATATGGCGATACTGAAAACTATGGGACTTCCGGGAAGCAGTATCCGCATGATATATATTTTTCTGTATGGCGGGGCTGTTGTTCTCGGTCTTATAGTGGGGTTTGCGATCTCGCTTATTGTTTCGGAAGCTCTGGCAGGAGGGCTTATTACTTCCACAGGACTGCTGATAGGTGTTGATTGTCCCTATGGACTTACGGCAATTATTTTTTTAGGACTGCTTTTGCTCTCAGGGTTGTTTATATATCTGCGTACAGACGGAATTATCAGAATCACGCCTATGCAGACGATTCAGAACAATAGCAGTGCAGTCCTTGTAAAATCACAAATAGTGAAAAAATCCCTTTCTTTCAGTCTGGCGGTCAGGGAGATAATGTCGGGAAAGAAAAAATATGCAGGGGTTTGTCTGATCTCAGCAGTCCTTGTGCTGTTTCTTTCAATAGTCGGAAAAATGGGGACATGGTTGGGAGCAAACGGCGAGGGACTTATGAATGCATTCAGCGTTGCGGAGCATGATTTAGGTGTCCAGCCCTTTAATGATACTGTTCCTATGGACGAGATCGAGCGGGTGATAAACTGGTACTCTCCTGTCAGTGAGACTTATGAGCTTGCAATGCAGAGCGTGACTTTAAACGGTCAGGAATACACCACCAATGTTCTTGACAAGACGGAATATTTTCATGTTCTGGATGGCAAAGTCTGCGGCGACAGCGAAATTCTTATCACACACACTGTTGCCAATGAACAGGGACTTTCCATAGGTGATGAAGTGGAGGTTGCGGCAAGCGGACGAACCGAACAGTATGTTGTTTCCGGAATATATCAATGCGCTAATGGCATGGGGACTAACATAGGAATGAGTATTGGCGGCTACTCAAAGATCGGAAATATTAACGCTTATATCTGGTGTCATCATTACATTCTGGAAAACGGAGATATGCGGGATTTCGCTATGGAATATCTGCAAAATTCATACCGTGGAATTGATGTACACACAAATAGCTGGTCTGGATTGTCGGGTATCGTACTTGTTATGCACATACTTATCCTGATAATTTATATCATAACGGCGGTTTTTATCCTGATTTCCGTGTATCTTACGGCGACAAGGCTTTTGCAGTCTGAAACCGGAAATATGACTATTTATAAAAGTCTTGGGTTGTCTGCTTCTGAACTGCGGCTGTCCTTTTCGCTGCGGTTTCTTATAACGGTGGTTATCGGTTCGTTGGCGGGTATGATAATTTCTGTTATCTTTTCGGACGGTCTGATAGGAGCGGTTTTCCGTTTATTCGGGATCGGCAGCTTTTCTTCCGGTTTTGGTTTTCTTGGCTCGGTGCTTCCGGTCATTGCGACAGCGTTTTTATTCTTTGGATCAGCATGGCTGTCCTCTGCAAAAATCAAGCAGGTAAGCCTTGTAGAGTTAATAAATGAAAATGAAGATTAAAGGAGATATTTAAAATGAAAAAAGTAATTTCTAAACTTATGGCAGTGCTTCTTATCGCAAGTACAGCAGCATTTGCAGGATGTGACAATTCTGTGGCTGATCCGGGAACTCCTCCGGAAGAAGTTATTCGTCCGCAGCAGTCGGAAGCTGCATCGGGCGGTAATACTGCGGATTCAGTCGAAGCAGAAAATATCAGTACGGAAAATGACAGTTCGGAAGGCGATGAAGAAAAAGCTGACGGACTTCTTATAAATGCTGTGTCAGTCCGGATAGGTCAAAACGGGAAAACCGATTACAGCATAACAATGTATGACAATGCAGAGGCAAATACTATGCTGAGTTACCTTTCCAATTCAGCACTGCTGTTTCCTACCTATACCTATGACACCGAACAGGGATTTGTCGCTCAGTCAGTTCGTGGTTCATATGAAAGAAATGATGAGATCACCGTCACAGATGTTCATGCAGGAGAACTATATTTATTTAACGGAAGCCAGCTCCGCTTTTATTTCAAAGATGTGGAGGGTGCAAATATTACAGCTACTCCGATAGGATATTTTGTGGAATCCGGGGATCTGGCTGACGCTGTCCAGCAGGCTTATGAGGACAGTTATAACAATGTATGGGGCGTTGAGGTTTATTTCGTTATAACGAAGAATTAAGGAGGTTCTTACCCGCTGTCCATTCCATGTAAAACAAGAGACAAGAATGGAAGAAATCGATCAGTATTTTAAAAAATAATACTAATCCCAAGTCAAAAAATAGACAAAGTCTATTTTTTGAGCCGCCTG
>JAFLUJ010000126.1 GCA_022511485.1 Oscillospiraceae bacterium
AGACTGTAAACATCAGCATACCATGCAAAGCCGGTATTCTGTGCCTTGACGGGAACATTTCTGTTCCGGATGGAAAAGTTCAGATCCATGGTGTTTATGCCGTTGGTGGTCTCTTTACCTTCAATATCAAAGGTGATACTTACATCTTTGCCCTCGGCAAATTCCAGATCATTTTTAGGAATATATCCCTGCATACCATAACCCACATCAGTCATGCTGATAGTTACATTCCTCGCGTCAGCGCTGATGCTGTCCTCCTGAGGGATATAGTTCTCGATCCTTGCCGATTCTATTATCAGGTTGGCTGCACGGAATCCGAGACATTGTCCTGCCTTTTCGATCTGGTCGCGGGACACGATGAACACGAACTCATTTACGTCCTTTCCCAGGACAACACGCGTTCCGTAGAAAGCTGCCTTGCCCCCGATATTTTCTGCGGAAATATCTATGCTGTCGGAGCTGTAATGGTTGTCAATACACAGATCATGGCTGTAACCTATCCCGTTAAGGCTTTCAGATGCTTTATCCTTATACTCCCTGACACTGAGAGTTATCTTCACATCTCCTTTGAATCTGTCAAGCACGTTTGGGAAGATTCCCGCACTGCCCCATCCGGAGCTTCCGTAATATTCATCGTTCATTTTTACTGTAATGCTTCCGTCGGAATTTTCAGTTGCCTGTGGGTCTGATGCTTTGGAAGCGTCTTCAAGCATCGCTGAATTGACGGTCATATTTACGACCATGAAGGACAGCCCTTCGCTGTCCAGAGCTTCAATATCCTCTCTGGAAACAACAAAGGAGACCTTCACTGTATCGATATTTGTACCCATCGAATACCACTCAAATTCGTCGTTTATATTATTTGCCATACCGCTGATCTCAGAGATCGGAACAAGGTCTCCGCCTGAATTTACAGGTCTTAAATTAAAATAGCCGATCTGCTCATTAGTGCAGTCTACAGACGCGTCAAGAGTGATCTTTACATCGCTGTTAAAAGAGCTCAGATCATCCTTGCCGATAAACGATGAAATCCTGTTCCAGTCGCCGGGATATTCTCCGTCCATGGGAATGACCAGACTTTCCGGAACGTTATTTTTTTCGGTGACATCTGCCTCAGTCTCAGCGACAGTATCATCCACTGATGTGTAGACCTCTTCGTCAGCGGCGGAAGTGTTTTCAATGTTATTATGGACATCCGCGGCTATGTCCTCCGGACGATTCAAAACTCCTGCGGCAATAACGATAGCTGCGACTAAAATTATTGCTGCGCATATTGCCGCTGCAGTTTTTTTATTTTTGAATATCCTGCCGGTAAGGATCATCCTTTTATCCTTGCCGTCTTTTTTTGAGGGGATATAAACATCCTCTTTCATTCTGAGCATAGGCGCTCCGTCTTCGCCTTTTTCCTCCCTGACAATGCTTCCGCCGCCTGTTTCAAACCGGGATATTGTTTCAGGCTTTTTATTTTTTGCAGCATTTATGTCAGGAGCTTTTTTCTGATCTTCATTATCAGGCTCATCCGTTTTTTTCAGATCGTCAGCAGATAAAATAACAGGCTCAGCTTTTAACGGAGCGGATACCGAAGAAAGAGCTTTTCTCAGATCAACGGCGCTTCCGTAACGCTCGGAAGCTGTTACTCTGGTACATTTTCTGATTATCTCCCAGAGGATATTGTTTATGCCGTATTTGTTGACCGAAAATTCATTGTCCTTTTCTATGCGTTCATATGGGTCATCTATAACGACCTCCGTCAGGGCATAATAAACCGAAGCTCCGAGAGAGTAGATGTCCGTCCATGCGCCCTGTCTGCCTTTTTTGGTATACTGTTCAATAGGAGTATAGCCCGGTTTCAGGAGAACGGTAAGATCCTCTGAGCTTTCCGACATGATCTGTCTTGCTGCTCCGAAGTCTATCAGCTTGATCCTGCCGTCCATACAGATCATTATATTATCAGGAGAAATATCTCTGTGGAGAACTCCGGCGCTGTGGATAATACTTAATGCCGCAGCTGCCTTATCCATAATAAACAGAGCTTGTCCGTCGGAGATCCTTCCGTGACCTCTGACGTATTTTTTCAGAGTGATACCGTCCAGATACTCCATAATAAGATACACGGTATTGTTTTCACGGAAGTGATCGTAAACGCTTACTATATTGGGATTTCCGTTAAATTGAGTGGCGACCTCCGCCTCGCTGTAAAACTTTTCAGCTCCCTTTTTAAAGACATCCTCAGCTCCGGCGTCAGCTATGAGCATATTTGTGCCGCTATGGGAGCGAAATGCGATCTCCTTTGGATAATACTCTTTAACGGCAACGGTTTTTTTCATGCTTATATCATAACTTAGATACGTGATCCCGAAGCCGCCCCTGCCCATGACCCTTCCGATAATGATATTATCATTCAGCCTTGTTCCGACAGGGAGAAACACAGGATCGGCAGTATATTTTTCTTTTGAGTATCCGCAGTTCGGACATACCGCTTCTTCGGTCTCATAAAAGCAGCTTTCACAAAGCTTTTTGTTGTTGATCTCTATCATATCTTCTCCTTTAATAGAACATTATCCGAATAAAGGTGATCCCGGGGAGATATTGTTGCTCTGCTTTTGCGACATCCCTTTAACATTATACCTCTGTTTATTATTATTTTCAATCCCCGTAAATATTTTCCACCCATCAGATATACTGACCGGTAAAATTATTTGGTTCTTCTGTTACTGCCGTTGTATCTCCACTTTCTTCGTCGGATGTGGCTTCCGTATTATTACCAGCTTCTGCTCCGCCGTCCGGCTCAGGAGCGGGAGTTTCCTCCGCGCCTGCTTCTGTCCCAGTGTTCTGTTCCGGAGCGGGAGTTTCTTCCGCACCCGCTTCTGTTCCTGCGTTCTGTTCAGGAGCGGGAGTTCCCTCTGCATCAGGCTCTGTTTCAGTGCCCGATCCCGTGGCTGTATTTTCCTCCGTGCCGGATCCTGTTTCGTCGGAAGTATCATTATTTGTGACTATATCTGTTTCTGTGACGGTGGCTGCCTCTGTGACTACATATGCCTCCGTATCCGGGAATGATTCTGTGACGGTGTCAGGTTCAGTAACAATATCAGTGTCGATATTTTCATCAGCATCGGCGTCGGTCGTCTGAGATTCCTTTTCGCTTGAGACCTCTGTGGAAACAGTCAGATCTGTTCCGGCAGGGATCATATTATCACCGGGACTTCTGAAAGCAAATAAAGCGGCAGAGACCACAGCGACAGCAATAACAGCACAGATCGCTGCTATCGGAGCAAGCGGGCTTTTTTTATTTCCGCTGACCTCTGAACCGGAAGCAGATGCGGCAGGGATGTGCTTGCTGTTTTTATTCATGTGGATGATACCGCACACCGCAGTGTAGTTATCTCCCTCGTTTTCTGCACGGAGAATATGACGCTTCAGCATGAATTTCAGCCATGCAGCCGCATTTTCGGCTTTGAGCAGGTCGGCTTCCATTTCGCTTTCATAGACATAGTCCCAGAAGCCGTCGCTGCATACGAGAAAGGCGTCGTCATCCTGTATTTGTATGGGCTGGTAATGCTTTTTTATATTAAGCTTGTCCTCGCTTCCAAGAACCTTTAGAAGTCTTGAACGATCCTCGCTTCTGCGAACATCCTCCGGACGAAGCATTCCCATATCCACCGATGCCTGACAAACGGAATGATCCCTTGTCTGGGCGATTATTTTTCCCTCCCGGAAATAATAGACCCGACTGTCTCCTGCGTTTGCATATATAAAATTATCCTTTTCTATAAACGCAGCAGCTACGGTGGTTTTTCCTCCGTCACCGCTGTTTATGACCTCGGTATTTGCGCCCTCCAGCAGTTCGGTGATCCTTTCGTCAGTGTATCCGCCAAGGCAGTTCCGGTCAAAATAATTTATTGCAGCCATGGACGCCTTTTCTCCGTCGGAATGACCTCCGAGGCCGTCTGCTACAATAAATATCCCCTTGCTTTCGCTGCACAGATGGGAGTCCTCGTTTATTTCGTGTCCTGCTGCGCACGTATATGTTGCTGCATCAACTATCATAATGTTATCCTTTCCGGTAGGTTTCGTTTAAACAAATTCAAGCACTACTGCGGTGAAATTATCCTGATTTGAATATCCCTTTGAGAGCACTGTTTTTTTGATGATCTCAGCAGCCTCACCTGCGGGATGTGCAAGAGCTTCGGAAAGCTCTTCTGA
>JAFLUJ010000127.1 GCA_022511485.1 Oscillospiraceae bacterium
AGGCGCCGATCTCGTTTATATCTTTAAGATAGCAAAGAGTAGGGATATCAACATTCGCCATGCGTGCAGCCTGGAGAATCGTAGTACCCTTGGGCGCGGAAACGTCCACGCCGTTGACTTTTACATTAATCATATCCATTTCTTCAATTCCTCCTGCTTACTTCTTGTAAATTGCGCCGAACTTACACTTCTCAATGCAAGCGCCGCACTTCAGGCACTTATCCTTGTTGATAACGTGAGGATTCTTGACTGTTCCCTCGATAGCGTTGCCGGGACAAACTCTTGCGCAGGCAGTACAGCCCTTACATTTCTCTGCGTCGATCTCAAAGCTGAGGAGATCCTTGCAGACGCCGGCGGGACACTTCTTATCCACAACGTGAGCGATATACTCGTCACGGAAGAATTTCAGTGTGGAAAGTACGGGGTTAGGAGCAGTCTGACCAAGACCGCAGAGAGAGTTTGCCTTGATGTAGTAGCAAAGCTCCTCCATCTTGTCAATATCCTCCATTGTGCCCTGACCTTTTGTGATCTTGTCGAGAATTTCAAGAAGTCTCTTTGTACCAACACGGCAGGGAGTACACTTACCGCAGGACTCATCTACTGTAAATTCAAGGAAGAACTTAGCGATGTCAACCATACAGTTATCCTCGTCCATAACGATAAGTCCGCCTGAACCCATCATAGAACCGATAGCGATAAGGTTATCGTAGTCGATCTCAACATCGAAGTGCTCCGCAGGGATACATCCGCCGGAAGGTCCGCCTGTCTGAGCAGCCTTGAACTTCTTTCCGCCCGGGATACCGCCGCCGATCTCCTCAACAACCTCGCGGAGAGTTGTTCCCATAGGAACTTCAACCAGACCGGTGTTGTTGATCTTGCCGCCGAGAGCGAATACCTTTGTACCCTTGGACTTCTCTGTACCCATGGAAGCGAACCAGTCAGCTCCCTGAAGAATGATCCTTGGGATGTTGGCGTATGTTTCAACGTTGTTAAGAATAGTAGGCTTGCCGTAAAGACCCTTTTCAGCAGGGAACGGAGGACGGGGACGAGGCTCACCGCGGTTGCCCTCAATAGAGGTCATAAGAGCAGTTTCCTCACCGCACACGAACGCACCTGCGCCCAGACGGAGGTCAATATCGAAATCAAAGCCGCTGTCAAATATGTTCTTACCAAGCAGACCGTATTCACGAGCCTGATTGATAGCAATTTCAAGTCTCTTTACAGCGATGGGATATTCTGCACGAACATATATGTAACCCTGATTTGCGCCGATAGCGTATCCTGCGATAGCCATAGCTTCCAGAACAACGTGTGGGTCGCCCTCCAGAACGGAACGGTCCATGAATGCTCCGGGGTCGCCTTCGTCGGCGTTACAGCAGACATATTTCTGGTCAGCATCGGGGACGATGGTCCTTGCAAGCTTCCACTTCATACCTGTAGGGAAGCCGCCGCCTCCTCTTCCGCGGAGACCGGAATCAAGGATGGTCTGGATAACCTGGTCAGGTGTCATTTCGGTAAGTACCTTACCAAGAGCCTGATATCCGTCTGTACCGATGTACTCGTCGATATTTTCGGGGTTGATAACACCGCAGTTCCGGAGAGCAACACGGTGTTGCTTCTTATAGAAGTTAGTCTCATTAAGGGACTTAACGCCGTTTTCGCTTACAGTCTCCTGATACAGGAGTCTTGTAACGATACGTCCCTTGAGCAGATGCTCGGAAACGATCTCGGGGATGTCTTCCTCCTTGACCATTGAGTAGAAGGATCCCTCAGGATAAATTATCATAATGGGGCCAAGCGCACAGAGACCGAAGCATCCTGTCTTAACTACCTGAACTTCGTCATGGAGACCGTTGCTGTCGATCTCGCTCTGTAATTTCTCTATGATCTTTGCACTTCCGGAGGAAGTACAGCCTGTACCGCCGCAAACCAATACGTGTGAACGAAACATTATTCTACCTCCTCAGCATTAACCGAGCTTTGCAGCGTCGATAGTATATTTAGTAACAACATTGCCCTTGATGATGTGCTGATCTATGATCTCGTCAACCATTTCGGGCTTAACCTTAACATAAGTTGTCTTTTCGCCGTCAGCCTTAAAGACCTCAACAATGGGTTCATACTGACAAAGACCTATGCAGCCTGTCTGAACAACGGAAACATTCTGCAGATCTCTTTCCTGTACAGCATTTGAAAATGCAGTGAGAACGGGTCTTGCGCCTGCTGCGATACCGCAGGTAGCCATACCCACAACAACTCTTGTAGCGTTGGAATCTTCCTCACGGATGTCTACCTGACCCTTCATTTTGTCGCGTATAGCCTTGAGCTCTTCCAGTGATTTCATGGTATTTTCCTCCTTGAGATATATTTGATTATTATTCCCTATGAACAGCCTTACATTACTCCGCCAGATCGGATACCTCCGCGTGATTTTCCGTCAGATAATCCATTATAAAATTGGATACATCGGGAGCGGCAAAATCCGCGTCTTCTCCTAAAATTTCCTTGAACTCTCTCGTATCGAGAGTAAAGCTTTTTCCGTCTGCGGAATATGTATAGAGAAAATTGATATGCGTGTTCATAGTAACAAGGGAGTGGATAGTCTGAGTCATATTCCCCAGAGGCATCCTGTCTATTGACGAGAGCACATAGACCGCTCTGGTCTCCGTACCAACGCCCACCTCCGATTTAATATCGAAGCTGCCTCCTGTAAGCTCCGCTGACTGCTTGAAAAATGGTATTCCCAGCCCGATGCTCCGGGTAGTACGGGTGGTAAAAAACGGGTCTGTAACACTTTCAAGCTGTTCGGGGGTCATGCCGCAGCCGTCGTCCTTTATGACGATCTCCAGCCTGTCCGTCCCGGTGTTTATATCCACCGTAATTTCTATCAGTGAAGCCTCCGCGCGCACAGAATTCTGCGCAACGTCGAGAATATTCAGAGAAATTTCCGTCATCATCAGTTATACTTTGCCAGAATGTCGTCAACGTCGTCCGGCACAAGTCTGCCGTAAACGTCTTCATTTACAGTAAGTACAGGTGCAAGACCGCAAGCGCCTATGCAGCGGCAAGCTTCCAGGGAGAATTTTCCGTCGGGGGTGCATCCTCCGCCTTCAATTCCGAGCTTTTCAATGAGCCTGTTGTAAATATCTCCGCTTCCTTTAACATAGCAAGCTGTTCCAAGACAGACGGAAATTTTGTACTTGCCCTTCGGATTAAGTGAGAACTGTGCATAGAATGTTACTACACCGTAGATCTTTTCCAGCGGGTAGCCTGTTTCAGCGGCAATTATCTTCTGGACCTCAATAGGAAGATAGCCGTAGATCTCCTGAGCCTGCTGAAGAATCGGCATCAGGCAGCCTTTTTCGTCCTTGTGCTTAGCGATAACGTCGCGAAGCTTCTTTTCCTGTTCAGCGGTACCCGCGAACGGAATGGCTGAAATTGTTGAACCCATTATAGAACCTCCTCAATGTAAATGCGCAGTATATATGAGCAAGACCCACACACACCGCAGTCATACGTTTATTATAACATACAATTCAACAAAATGCTACAAAAATATATCACAGAGCTTCAAGCACTTTTTTGTGCATTTTGTACATACTGACCTATATTGCAAGTGTAAATATTGTAAAATTCATTTTCATTTTTTGCCATTTTGTGTGCCAGCGTCATTTTTTATCATCATTTTTTATGGAATATGCACTAAAATATTATGCGATATGCCTATTCCATTTGTATTAAAAATGTGTTATCATATTATTATCAATATTTATGTCCATCAGATGCCTTGGGTTTGTCCGGATATTAATTTTTATGCGGCAGGGGGCAGGATAATTCATAAAATAATCATCAGGAAATGGCATAAAAGGGGTGTTTTGCATTAAAAAGAAATTTCTGGCAATTTTTGCGGCAGCAGCCATATGTCTGACCGGCTGCGGGGGTAATGATACACCGGAGCAGCCACAGGAAACAACAAAGGTAGAAAATGTTTATGAAACATTAGCCGAGGGTCAGGAACGTGGCTGGAAGGTCAAGGACGTACTGAAAAATGACCTTGAAATTGATGGTATTCCAATTTCGATACCATGCACGATCGATGATTTTCTAAATGCACTTGGTGATGAATACAGTATTGATCGTTCAGGCTTATTATATAATGGTGAATTAACAGTTTTACGTATATTTACTGATCCTGATTA
>JAFLUJ010000128.1 GCA_022511485.1 Oscillospiraceae bacterium
CAGAATTGACTATATAATGCAGGACAGCAAGGCTTCATATCTGATCTCAGAGGCGGATATTGAGTGTTTTTCAAAAAATGAGAACTCGGCTAACCCCAATATCATTTTACCAAGTAATAGCTTGTGTTATTGCATCTATACTTCTGGAACGACAGGACAACCAAAGGGTGTTTTAATTTCGCACAGTTGTGTGCTTAACTTTGTACAAAAAAATCATGTCAACAGCTTTCAAAAAACATTGATTGACAACTGTTCTACTATTATCTGCTGTAATTCAGTATCCTTTGACATTGTTCTGCAAGAGATATTTTTACCGTTGCTCAATGGAGTTACAGTAGCCATGCTTCCTGATGCCCAGATGTATAGCGATGAACCCAATTTGATGTTGGATGACGGCTTGGGCTTAATTATTACCCCCACTAAATTGAAATTGTATATGGGAAATGAAAAATTCCTTTATCAAATACTTAAACAAACGTCTGTGATCATGTGTGGGGCAGAACCTTTCACTGAAAATCTTTTATCTCAGATAAGAAAATATACAGACGCAACCGTGTTTAATGGCTATGGACCGACAGAAACAACGTGCGGTGTTCTATATAGCCACATAACAGATGCTAACGATATTACCATCGGCAAACCTATTGCCAACACGCAAATCTACATTGTGGATCGCTATATGCAACCGGTTCCCATTGGTGTGGTAGGTGAGTTGTGTATTGTCGGTGACGGTGTGGGAGCAGGTTACCTAAATCGCCCGGAGCTTACAGCGGAGAAGTTCATCTACAATCCCTTTGGGAATGGCAAACTGTATAAGACCGGCGATCTGGCCTACTGGCGTGAGGACGGAAATATTGTCTATGTGGGCCGGAACGATTTCCAAGTGAAGATTCGCGGTCTGAGGATCGAGCTGGGTGAGATCGAAAACGCGCTCCAAGGGGTACAGGGTATCTTGCAGGCTGTTGTAACTGTTCGCAAAGACGAGGCTGGACGGCAGCTTATTTGCGCGTTTTACACCGGGCAGGAAACGGATGGAAAAATCCTCCGTGCCGCCATCGGCCAAAAGCTGCCCAAGTATATGCTGCCCCACTGTTTCACACACCTTGACGAACTGCCCCTCACATCCAGTGGGAAAGTCAATCGCAAGGCGCTGCCGAAAGTGGATTTGAGCCAGATCGCCACAGCAGAGGAATATATTGGGCCGGTAGGCGAGATAGAAAAGCATCTTGCCGCTCTGATGGAGCAGGTACTTGGCTATTCCCCCATTGGCAGGGACGATGATTTCTTTGACCTGGGCGGTGACAGCCTAAAGGCCATTGAGTTTGTTTCCAAAGCCCACAGCGAGGGCATCTACTTCGCGGTACAAAGTATATTTGACCATCCCACTGTGCGACAACTGACTGAATACATACAAACCGGCAATAAACAGACGGTCCTTTACTCTGAGACGGATTTTACTGAGATAAGCAAAATACTTGAAAAGAACAAGTTGGAGTACATCTCTACCCCGCCAAAAACAGAGGTGGGAAACATATTGTTGGCCGGTGCCACTGGTTTTTTGGGAATCCACATTTTGGCCAACTATTTAGATTACGACACTGGAACAGCGTATTGCCTGGTGCGAGGCAAGAATCAGGCGGACAGCGAAAAACGGCTTACAGAACTCCTCAAATTCTATTTTGGCGACAAGTATTGCGTCGGCAGGCGAATCCAAGTGGTAAACGGTGATTTGCAGAAAGAACGGTTTGGCCTAACTGAGCAAGAATATCAGATATTGCGGGAACGCGTTGATACTGTCATCAACGCCGCCGCAAGCGTAAAACACTACGGCTCCTACCGCTATTTCCATGAAACAAACGTGGAGAGCGTCAGCAAGCTGATTACATTCTGCAAAGGCGGTCACGCTAAATTGGTTCATGTTTCTACGTTGAGCGTATCTGGTAATGGATTCGACACGTTTGAAGGTTATGTCAGCGAAATTGAAAAGCACTTCTATGAAAGCGATTTGTACATTGACCAACCTCTGGAGAATGTTTATGCCCGCAGCAAATTTGAGGCAGAAAAGCTGATCCTTGAGGAAATGACAAACGGCTTCTACGCTAACATTATGCGAATGGGTAATCTCACTAATCGCTTCAGTGACGGAATGTTTCAAATCAATTACCAAACCAACGCTGCCGCCCAGCGAATTAAGGGAATATTGGAACTTGGCATGGTGCCAGATTACTTGATTGCCGAGGAAATGGATGTGGAGTTTACTCCTATTGATGAGGCCGCACAGGCAATTATGACCATCGCCCGGCATTTCAGCACCAAGCGGACAGTATTCCATATCAACAACACAAAGGCAGTGTATCTTGACCGATTGATAGAGATTTTCTGCGAACTTGGTTGTCCGTTAAAAGCGGTCAGCGGTGCTGACTTCACCGCCGCTTTGCGCAAGACAGCAAAACAAGCGGGGTTGGAGCATATTTTCGAAACTTTTATTAATGACTTGGACAAGAATGACCGGCTGAACTACGATAGCAACATACGCATTGAGAACGCTTTCACCGAGGAATACTTGCGGCGGCTGGGGTTTAAGTGGTCGGAAATCGGGATTGAATATCTGCGGAAGTATGTTTCTTATTTTAGAAAAATTGGATATTTAGGAGTGTAAATTATGTTTGAGCAAGTAAAAGAAATCCTTATGGACTATACCAACGCCACTGAGATTACAGAGAATAGTGCGCTGGAGGCGGATTTGGGCCTATCATCTTTTGATGTCGTTTCTATTGTTACGGACTTTGAGGATAAATTTCAGATCGAGATTCCGGATCGGGACATAGGTAAATTTATAAGTGTTAAAGATATTTTGGAGTATTTAGAGGAACGCGTATGATTCCTGCTGTGAGCATAGTTCATAATAAGACACCCATAGACGACATAACCTTCCGATTTCTTTTGCAATTCTCCCCTCCGGAAAAGCAACAACGTATCTTGCGTCAGCGGGTCAAGCAAAATGCTGACAGTATGGTTAGTGGCGGTGCTTTAGCGAGATATATGCTATGGAAAGAGTTCTGCATACCTTGGGATGCTCACATTGCCTACGGTGAGTTTGGTAAGCCCTATCTATCTGATTATCCAGATGTACATTTCAACATCAGCCATTCTGGGCAATATGTGGTTTGCGCTGTTTGTAACAGGCCGGTAGGAGTCGATGTACAGGAGATTGCACCCTATCAGCCAGATGTGGCAGCAAAAGTGTGCAGTAACGTTGAACTGTCTCAGATTGAGGCCAGCGGTAATCAAGCCGCTGAGTTCACAAAAGCCTGGACAATAAAAGAAGCTTATCTCAAAATGCTGGGTTTGGGGCTTGGGCACGAGTTGCAAGCTATGGAAGTGCCCCCATATATGAATGTGCAGGCAAAAAAATATATAAGTGCATTTGTGTCCATCGTGAAAAAGGAACTGGACTACTTAATATGATCATTATTCAGACCGTAAGCTGTCAGCATAATGATTATATCTGCATGGGGAGACGGAAATGTGTACTGGGCATTTCCACAATTTCTAATTGAGATACTTATATTCGCCTATATCAACAGCCGATTGCGAAAAAGAGGGACAGGAAAATCCTGCAAAAGTATTTACGCATTAAATTTTTCGTATTTGATAGGAGAAGATGTTATGAACACGGTTAAACCAGAAAAAATCCGTTCTATGCAGCAGCTGTTTAACAGTCTTATTTCGGATAAAACACGTGATAATCTTCCCAAATACGCACTACTTGCTGGAGCTGGATGCTCCGTTCCCTCCGGTGTTGCATCCGGAAAAAGAATTATAGATATTATTCAAAAATATACTTACCTTCTTCGATCCAATGATTGTGACAATGAACTGCTGGCAAAGTGGAACCATCAAACGCAAACATTAGAGGCATTTATTACCGAAGTAGAGAGTTCAATTGATTTTGACAAACTTCAAAGCTACATCGCAAGTATGCAAAAAATCTTTCGAGAGGAAATGGAGAAACCTAATTTTTGCTTAAAACTGATAAACACACTCCCCAACAATTTAAAAGAGCCCTTAAATGGGTTTGAAATCAACGAGGGTTCCCCAGTAGAAAGGACTGCTTTTTCTTTAGGTGATCCTAAGGACAAGCTGATTTGGGAAAAATATTGCAACTATTTCCAAGAAGAACTAAA
>JAFLUJ010000129.1 GCA_022511485.1 Oscillospiraceae bacterium
CAGAAGCCGGTCTTGACGGCTTCCGGAATTTCCGATTTGCTGTTATTAGCAGTTGTAAGGTGAAGTGCGTTAAAAATTTTTAATTATTCTGCTTTGGGAGAAATTTTCTCTATTCCACCCATATATGGACGCAGAACCTCCGGTATCTTTACCGAGCCGTCCTCGCAGAGATTGTTTTCCAGAAATGCGATCAGCATTCTGGGAGGTGCAACAACGGTGTTGTTAAGAGTGTGTGCAAAATATTTTTTGCCTCCCTCGCCGTTTACACGGATTTTCAGACGGCGTGCCTGAGCGTCTCCCAGATTGGAGCAGCTTCCCACCTCGAAATATTTCTTCTGACGGGGAGACCAAGCTTCAACATCGTAGGACTTGACTTTCAGATCGGCAAGGTCGCCGGAGCAGCACTCAATGGTGCGGACGGGAATATCCATTGTGCGGAACAGGTCGACGGTGTTTCTCCAGAGCTTGTGGAACCAGTCCATACTGTCCTCCGGCTTGCAGACAACGATCATTTCCTGCTTTTCAAACTGGTGGATACGGTATACGCCGCGCTCTTCAAGACCATGCGCGCCCTTTTCCTTTCTGAAACAGGGGGAGTAGCTTGTAAGAGTGTGGGGGAGGGTATTTTCCTTAACGATAGTGTCAATGTATTTTCCTATCATGGAGTGCTCGGATGTACCGATGAGATACAGATCCTCGCCCTCGATCTTGTACATCATAGCATCCATTTCTGCGAAGCTCATAACTCCGGTAACAACGCCGCTCCGGATCATAAAGGGAGGCACACAGTAGGTGAAGCCTCTGTTTATCATAAAGTCTCTGGCGTAGGAGATAACTGCGCTGTGAAGTCTTGCGATGTCTCCCATAAGATAGTAGAAGCCGTTTCCTGCAACCTTTCTTGCGCTGTCAAGGTCGATACCGTTAAGCTTCTCCATAATATCGGTGTGGTAGGGGACTTCAAAATCCGGGACAACAGGCTCGCCGAAACGCTCCAGCTCCACATTTTCGGAATCGTCCTTACCGATGGGAACGCTGTCGTCGATGATATTCGGGATCACCATCATTTTTTGTGTGAGCTTCTCGCTCAGCTCGTTTTCCTTGACTTCAAGAGCAGCAAGACGGTCTGCGAATTCGGTGACACGCTTCTTGGCAGCTTCTGCCTCGTCCTTTTTGCCCTGTCCCATAAGAGCACCTATCTCCTTGGAGACCTTGTTTCTGTTTGCACGAAGCTCGTCCGCTTCGGTCTGAGCAGCTCTGAGTTCGGCATCAAGAGCAATTACCTCGTCAACAAGAGGCAGCTTGCTGTCCTGAAATTTCTTTTTGATATTTTCTTTTACTGCGTCCGGATTCTCACGGACAAATTTAATATCCAGCATATTTGATTTCCTTCCATATATAATATGTATAATTATTATTATACCACACTTTTCCGAAAAATCAAGGCAATATAACGCACAACTTTTAATTTTTAGTTGACAATCACATATAAATTTGATACAATTAATATCAGAGGGATGTTTATACAGCACAGGAAATATCAGGACCGCACTCCAATGCGTCCTCAGGTATGCGCCAACATACCGGTTTTTCCTGAAAAATGTTCGCCTTTTCAGAATGGCACAGGGATGATATTCAGGAAAGGAAAATTATTATGAACATTAATGCAATAGCAAACAGCACACACGGTATATCTCTTTATGATAAGAAAAAGGATGAAAAAGGCACAAGCTTTCTGGACGTTCTGAATCAGAATGTCAGGGAAGCATATGAGAAGCAGAAGGCAGAATCTGCTGAGGCTGCGCGGATCGCGGCGGAGCTGCTTTCCGGGAGTATTTCAGACTGTCCCCTGACGGATGAACAGCTGGACTATTTAGCGTCAAAATACGATATTGACAACATTCAGCCCATGTCTCAGGAGGAGCGGGACTTTTTAAACGAGCTTGCGGATATGGGTATTATCCCAAGAGAACAAGCGCTGCCTGCGTTTCTTAATGTTGGTATAATAATTGCTGACATTGATGATCCGTCTGTCGCTCAGATAATTTCGGTAGAGGAAGCGCCTTCCAGAGTTTTTGATCTTTGTACCAATCGTCCGGCTTCGGATAGTATGATAGATCGGCTCATGGCGATCATTGAAAACCAGAAGAACATAAGCGAATACTACAGATCAACGGGCAAGACCAGAGCTTCGGAAATAAGCGACAGACACGTCAGCAGCAAGCAGACCATCCTGTCTGTGCTTCACAGCCTTGCGGCAAGGAAAGCTCAGAGCTCAGGCAATAATTGATAATCAGTAAACGGACTGCCGTCAGGCAGTCCGTTTTGCTGTTGCGGGGAGGTATCATTCATAGTGCTTTTGTTTTTCCGATACCCCAGATATAGAAATTTTATCATTTTTCTTAAATATACTCTCTGTATAATTTGCTGTGTCTTCTGCAACTTCCTTATTTAAAATTATAACAGCCGCAAGATTGATGACCATTAATATCCAATTGAAAATATCCGCTGTTCCCCAGATGATTTCCAGACCGGACACTGCTCCCAGAAAAGCAGCGGCTGTATAGAGCGCCCGATATAAAAATAATGCTCTTTTCCGGATTCCAGTTCTGACAATATATAACAGGCATTTTTCTCCATAAAAGTACCATCCAAGGAGGGTGCAGAATGCAAATATCATTGCAGAACCGGCGGTAAAAATCCCGGCATATTTTCCCAAACCCCTCCGGAAGCCTTCGGCGGCAAGTGCAAGTCCCTCTCCGCCGCTGCCGTCCGCTCCCGTCAGAAGTATCACAAGAGCTGTCAATGTACAGCAAATTATGGTATCAATTACCACCTCTGCAACTGCCCACATACCCATCTGGACAGGCTCTTTGCAGTCGGTTTCAGTGTGAACAAGAACGCTGCTTCCCATGCCGGCTTCGTTGGAAAAGATACCTCTGCGAAGTCCGACGGAGACCGATCTCTTTATTGCTGTGCCTAAGATGCCTCCCGCGACCTGTGAATATCCTATGGCGGAGGCAAAAATTGCCTTTAACACTTCAATAATATTATTTCTAAAAATTACTATCACGGTTATACTTGCAATTATATACAGAAGCGATATGGGAGGGATGATTTTTTCCGCAGCGGAGGCGACATTTTTAGCTCCCCGGAAGATCATCAGACCGCACAGAACAGCGGTGACAAGTCCTGCGACTTTACAGGATATTCCCATTTCTCCCGCGGCGGCAGCGAGAGCGTTTGTCTGGGTCATGTTTCCGATCCCGAAGGAGGCAAGCACACAGACAGCTGCATAGAGGGTCGCAGCTTTCGGGTGGAGCGCTTTGGAAATGTAGGACATTGGACTACATCCGCCCTGATTTTTATACCGGACGCCCAGAACGTTTTCCGCAAAAGCAATTGCGGTGCAAAAGATGGCGGAGATCCACATCCAGAAAATTGCTCCCGGACCTCCCACTGAAATTGCGGCGGCAACTCCCACGATATTGCCTGTCCCCATTGACGCCGCAAGGGCGGTGGACAGCGCTTGAAACTGGGAGATAGAGCCGGTTTTCTTTTCAGTGTCAGGATTTTTTACAAATAGTGTAGATTTAAAAATATGTACTATTCGTATAATATTAAAGTGTTTTATACGTATGGTAAAGAATAGTCCTGTGCCGAAGACTAAAAGGATCGTAGCGAATCCCCACAACAAATTGTTTAAATTATTGATTATATTACATATAGTAGTATAAATTATATGAAATTCCTCCTTTTTGAATCACAATTTCTTAGCTTGGGGCTTGTTGTGAATTTCTATTGTTGCTTCAAATACTTTACTTGTTCTCAAAGAAAGTGGGGGTCAGGGAACCACGGGGGAGGGGAAACAAAACCCACCAAAAATCGGCATCCCCTCCCCCGAGTTTCCCTACCCCCACACCCCCTACCTTCCTTGCCCCCTCCCCTGCCGATTTTTACACACGAAAGAAAAAATAAAAATATATCAACGCCAGTTAGACGTATTGTATCTGGATCGGTTACAGAATCAATACACGGTTGTTTCTTATGCTTTGCCACAAAAAGCTGTTCAAAGAGATTACATAAAATGTTATAAGCAGAATGTTTTTATGTAAAAATTATACCACAGCTAATTTGAAGTGTAGTAGTGGAAGAGGTGGGGGTAAGGAAGGTAGGGAG
>JAFLUJ010000130.1 GCA_022511485.1 Oscillospiraceae bacterium
AGTGAGGGGGTTCGGGGGATGACCCTTTTTCAAAAGGGTCTCCCCCGATAGGAGCACAGGGACAATATACTAAATCATGATCTGCTTTACTATTCATAATACACACATGAAATTATCCTGTGCAGCAGCCCATTTACTTTTCTTCGTCCTGACGAGCGTTTTCCACGCTTTGGAGAAATGGGTCGGGTGCGACCTGCTTTTGCGGAGGGACTATCTTTCCTTTCATGGTAAGTGCAGCTACCAGAGCAGCAATTGATATTGCTGCACTGACTGCTGTTGAAATATTAGTATCAGGTATTGCGTTGGGAAGCGTGGCTGCTGCCATAATCAGAGCTGATACGGCAATTCCGGTAAACGTGTTTTTGGAGCACACTCCACGCATGATGAATATTGCTACGGAAGTAAATAAAATCGCGGAAAGGACGGCGTTGATCGTAGTTATCAGAATTTCCGATAGAGAAACATTTACTATCTGTTCTTTAAGCAAATTGAAGTCATCCTTGCTCAGCATACCGTTTTCAATGGCTGCCCTGTACATAGTGTCAAATGCTCCGCTGTTTATTTGTACAAATTGGAAATATATTGATACCAGACTGATAGCCGCCGTCACCAGATAGCCTGCGCTAAAGCCTAATCCGCAGGATACTGCTCCCTTGAATGTACGGAGCTTCATGCAGCCTCCTATACATATACCTATCGAAATTGTCATAATTACAGACGAAATAATGGACATTATTATCACCATCGTCGTTGGTATATTCTGTGTCACGCTTGACAGATCGGTCATATCCATTGTAGAAAATGTATATATGCCCGAAATAATAGCGTAAACGACTATCGCTATGATATAGGCAAGTACTCCTGCCCAGAAGCTTGAGCCTTTGATCTTTCCTGCTGCCATCAGGATCAGCCCTCCGATAATAGGTATAACTCCGGTTATTACTATGCCTATAAGTACTGCTGTAATTACATTTTGTGCTATCATAAATAATTTCCCCTTTAGATTATTGTACTAAGACAATATTACAATTTTAATTATAATAACATATTTAATTTCGTTTGTCAATATGTCCGGAGAGTTTTTTCAGGGTAAATAGTAATGTAAATCATAACTTAGTATTGGCGTTTTATATGATTTCAGAGGGAAATTTTTATATAAAATTTGTTACGCTAATGGTTGACTTTTTTGAAAAAATGTATTATTATATTATTAACTGAATTTTTTATCGAATGAAATCTTGATAAAGGAATGATAGAAAAATGAAAAAAATTCTTCCGCTTATACTTGCTGTAGTTATGACTGCTGTTTGCTTTACTGGCTGTAATAAAGAGGATGCAGTTGTTTCCGAAAGTTCTTACAGTGGTATCCTTACTAAAGTCAAGCTGGGTATGCCTCTCTCAAAGATCGTATCCCTTCAGCCTGATAATGTGAACCTCTATTATGAGTCTGATACAACTATATGGGGTGTCAATACCGATACAGAGCTTATGGAAATTTCTTCACTTATCCCTGAGGATAAGGCTCAGCACTTTTATGTTGAGGATTCTATAATCACATATAATTTCCGTACAGTGAAGGGTGACGATGAAATTTACCTCAATGACTATATTTCCGAGGTACAGTGCCGTCTTGAAAGAGAAACTGCTGAAAAATATTTTGAAAGCAAAACTGCTGAGCTTGCTGCAAAGCACAATGTTGAGCCTATAAAAACTCAGATGGGTACTGAAGGTATTGATCTGGATGTTACATATATGCAGAAATTTGATTATCCATCCTATACATTTATCTTTACTATGAAGGAAACATATGATACCATTGAAGGTGTAGACGGATATTACGGCTCTTTCTTCTCCATGGAAGTAAAGGAGAAGGAAGTCAAGGCAGAAGTTCCTGTTGGTGAATAATTTTATTAATAAAAATTTTACATTTAAATGCTGTGAAGTGAATAAGTAACCGTTTGATCATTTCAGTTAAGAGAGCCTTTGGGTGGTGCGAAAAGGCGAAAGCAGACGGCGAATTACATCATGGAGCTTGTATCCTGAAATTCGGTGGATGTCCGGAGTGACGCCGGAAGCCCGTCCATAGTAGGGATATGCGGGTGCGCCCGTTAAAGCGTTTCAAGGTCGGCGGGGGATTGTCCTGTCCGATAAATTGAGGTGGTACCGCGGTTATTTCGCCCTCAGTATCAGAGGTTAGAAAATCAGAGAATAGAGGATAGACATTTTTCTATCTTCCATCTTCTGCTTTCTATCTTCTAATACTGAGGGCTTTTCGTTTATGAACGGGGTGAGTTATGAAAACTATTTCCGCAAAGACCATACTTCAAAAGAACAAAAGCACCGACTGGTTCGGCAGCGAGTACAATATCAACCTATACAGGGGCTGCTGTCACGGCTGCATATATTGCGACAGCAGAAGCGACTGCTATCGGGTGAGTGACTTTGAAAATATCCGTGTAAAGGAAAATTGCCTCCAGATCCTCCGGGACGAACTCCGCCGCAAGGTCAGGACGGGGATCATCGGCACAGGGGCGATGTCCGATCCGTACAATCACTTTGAGGAGACCGAGCTTGTTACAAGACACTCCTTTGAGCTGATAGACGCTTTCGGCTTCGGGGCGGCTGTCCTTACGAAAAGTCCTCTCATACGCAGGGATATTGATGTTTTCCAGAGTATAGCGGAACATTCCCCCATGCTGTGTCAGGTGACGGTCACTGCGGCGGAGGACGGTCTTTCCAGACTTATTGAGCCTGGGGCCGCTCCAACGTCGGAACGTCTCGAAGCCCTTGCGGAGATGTCTGAAAGCGGCTTGTTTACGGGAGTTGTGATGACCCCTATACTGCCGTTCATTGAGGATACTGAGGAAAACGTGCTGAAAATAGTCCGTCTTGCAAAGGAAGCAGGGGCGAGGTCGGTATATCCCATGTTCGGACTGACCATGAGGGACGGTCAGCGGGAGTTTTTCTACAGCAGGCTGGAAGAGATATTCCCCGGTCAGGGTCTTGCTGAAAAATACCGGCATACTTACGGAAACAGATATGTTTGTATGTCTCCCTCGGCAAATCGTCTGTGGAAAGCCTTTACAGCTGAATGTGACCGTTTAGGTCTTATTTACGACATGAGGGGCATAATTTCCGCGTATAAGCTTGGATACGAGGGTGAACAGCTGACTTTTTTATGATTTGAAATGGAGGTATAATTATGATATTATCCGGAAAAGAGATCGAAAAGAACATCGGAGGTAAGATAATCATTGAGCCATACTCCAAAGAGCGGCTCAATCCCAACAGCTACAATCTTACCCTTGCAAACGAGCTTCTTGTGTATGAAAATGACGTCCTTGACATGAAAAGTCTCAATCCAACAAAGCGGATAACCATTCCCGAATCCGGGCTTGTACTTGAACCCAACAGGCTTTATCTGGGCAGGACTAACGAATACACCGCAACGGAAGGCTTTGTCCCCATGTTAGAGGGACGTTCCTCCACAGGCAGACTGGGATTGTTCATCCATGTTACTGCCGGTTTCGGAGACGTGGGCTTCAAGGGCTGCTGGACGC
The DNA here is from genome assembly GCA_022511485.1 of Oscillospiraceae bacterium. Classification (GTDB taxonomy): domain Bacteria; phylum Bacillota; class Clostridia; order Oscillospirales; family Ruminococcaceae; genus RGIG8773. Next base: position 3,561 of record JAFLUJ010000130.1, read on the forward strand.
TGGAGATATTCTGCGTCCAGCCTGTAAAGATATATCCCAATGCAGAGATATGTCAGATCTACTATCATGATATTCATGGAGAATATGAGCCTTATTCCAGCGGAAAATATCAGGGGAGTATGGATATTCGTCCAAGTCTTATGTATAAGGATTATGAGTAAACGGTGTATATGGGGAAATGATCGACGAAAGGGGTCATAGTAGTGAAACGAATGAAATGTGAATTTGATTCAACGGGAGTTCTTGGAGGCGTACATTCAACATTTTTTCTTATAGCAGTTTTTTCATTCAGCTCATTTTTGGCAGCTATTCCTTATTTTCCTACTTTTTCCGGCGTTTCTTTTATAATATTTTTTGTATCATCACCAGTGTCCTTTATTACATCAACCTTACAAGACGGCGTTATTTACGCTGTTGGAGACAAAATTATAATTACGCACAAATTTTTTAATAAGAAGGTATTTGTTTCATATATCAGCTATAGGGGTATTGAATATGCAGAGTATAATGTTGAAGCAGTTCACAGCAGGATCGGCTTTATAAGATATGACATCATACTTATAATAACTGAAAAATCAGGAAACTCTGTTAAGATCACGTCAGGGC
>JAFLUJ010000131.1 GCA_022511485.1 Oscillospiraceae bacterium
TGTTTGAAGACATGGGATTTGTTTATCTGGGTCCTATTGACGGGCATAATATTGCTGAGCTTGAAGAGGCACTAAGGGCGGCAAAAAAGCTCAGATGTCCCGTATTTGTTCATGTTAATACTGTAAAGGGAAAAGGCTTCCGTCCCGCGGAGGTCAATCCGGGTGCTTTTCACGCTATACCGGCAAGCGGTTATAACAAAAGAAATCCTGATAACCGTGTGACAGATTCATTTTCCGAGGTGTTCGGAAAAAAGCTCTGCGAGCTTTCTGACAAGGACGAAAATATCTGCGCAATAACTGCGTCCATGAAGTATGCAACCGGTCTGGAGCACTTTGCAGTCAGTCATCCTGACAGGTTTTTCGATGTGGGTATTGCCGAACAGCACGCTGTGACATTTGCTGCGGGACTTTCCAAGGGCGGCAAGCTTCCAGTATTCGCAGTGTATTCCAGTTTTTTGCAGCGCTCCTATGACCAGCTTGTCCATGACGCTTCTATAGACAAGGAGCATATTGTCCTTGGTATAGATCATGCAGGCTTTGTCGGAGAGGACGGAGAAACTCATCAGGGACTTCTGGATATTCCTATGCTGATGACTATTCCTAATACAACTATCTATTCTCCCTCAACATATACTGAGTTAGAGCTTTGTCTTGAAAGCGCTCTTTACAGAACAGACGGTATTGCTGCTGTAAGATACCCCAAGGGAGCGGAATCCCTGACAATAGGCGCAGATGATTCTGATTCTTATTTGCTTACCAAAAACGGAAGCGACCGTCTTGCCATCGCTTATGGACGTATAGTCCATAACCTTTATAGCGCTGTAGATACAGATGATACCGATATTTTGAAGCTTGTGAAGGTTTTCCCGATCGATGAAGCTGTTATTGAGCTTTGCATGGACTACTCTGGAATTTACTTTTTTGAGGAAAGCTCCCGTACAGGTGGCATAGGGGAGCATCTTATGATGCGGCTTTACGAAAAGGGTTACAGGGGAAGCTTTGTTATAACAGGGGTAAATGGATTTGTAAAACAAGCCTCAGTTCAAAGGTGTATGGAAAAATACTTCCTTGATGAGGAAAGTATGAAATACATACTGCAAAGCGGGAGTGAAATAATTGAGACTTGATCTGTATATTGCGGAAAAGGGACTTGCTAAAAGCCGTGAACAGGCAAAGGAGCTTATAAAATCAGGAAAGGTCTCGGTAGACGGAAAGGTGACTGCAAAACCCGCTTTTGACGTTACAGATGCAGATTCAGTGAAAATTTTGGGTGATACTCTTAAATATGTAGGCAGAGGCGGACTAAAGCTTGAAAGGGCTGTTTCTGAATTCGGAATAAGGCTTAGCGGCAGGGTCTGTATAGACATAGGAGCTTCCACAGGAGGATTCACCGATTGTATGCTTCAAAACGGCGCGGCTTATGTATATGCTGTCGATGTAGGGCATGGTCAGCTTGACGAAAAGCTCCTGAAAGACGATCGTGTCATTAATATGGAGGGCTGCGATATACGAAAGCTTACAGCAGACAGCTTCGACAAAAAGCCGGATCTCATTTCTGCTGATGTTTCCTTTATTTCCCTGCGGCTTGTTCTGCCTAAGATAAATGAGCTCCTGCCTGATAACGGAGAGGCGGCAGTCCTTATAAAGCCTCAGTTTGAAGCAGGACGGTCAGCTATCGGCAAAAATGGTATTGTCAAGGACAAAAAGGCTCACATAAAAGTTCTGGAGGAAATTTACTTATTCTGTCCGTCTGTGGGATTGTCTGTACAGGGGATAGTTCCTTCTCCGATTACAGGGGGAAGCGGAAACCGTGAGTATCTTGCTTACTTGAAAAAGGGAGGAGAAAGCTCCTCATTTGACTTTGAAAAGATCGTTTCCGCTGCGTTTAACGATTAACTGAAAATAGGTGTGTTTTATATGAAGGTTGTTTTGTTTCCTAACTTTGGTAAAAAAAATGCCCTGCCTACAGCATTGAAATGCTGTGACATACTCAAAGAGCTTGATATTGAGATCTACGTATCGGAGGATTTCCGCAGTGAATTTGGCGAAAAAAGCTTCGTACAATTTGGTGACATCAGGGAGATAACAAAAATTTGTGACACTATCATAGCTATCGGCGGCGACGGAACTATCCTTAAAGCCTCTGTTTACGCTTCGGAGAACGATAAGCCTCTCCTTGGGATAAACACGGGCAGGCTTGGTTTTATGGCGTCTATGGAGATCGACGATCTTGACAAGCTTTCCAAGCTCAAAGAGCAGGATTACACTGTTGAGACGCGTATGATGATAGATGCAGAGCTTGTCCGGGACGATAAAGTTATATCCGTACACACTGCACTTAATGATATTGTCATCGCAAGACCATATTCAAAGATCGCAGATTATGAAATATCTACAGACGGAATAGTGGTAAGCTCCATGCGCTCTGACGGAGTTGTGTTTGCCACTCCCACAGGCTCTACAGCATACGCTCTTTCGGCAGGAGGGCCTATTCTCGAACCGGAAACCGAATGTATACAGCTTACTCCTATATGTCCACACTCTCTTTTTTCAAGAACAATGGTATTTACCTCCGATCGCTTGCTTGAGGTGAAGCACTATGCAAACGACGATTCTATATATTATTCTGTTGACGGAAAAGCACGGTGTAAGCTTTCTAAGGACGACAAGCTTGTGATAAAGAAATCCCTGAAAAAATTAAAGCTTATTGACATTAAAGGACATTCATTCTTCGATGCGGTAAACAATAAGCTTATGAATCCTATCAAGTAGCCAAATTGCAAGGACGGTGAGCAGATGAAAAAACAAAGGCAAAGCAAAATTGTTGAAATAATAGAACAGCGCGATGTAGCTACTCAGGAGGATCTGAAAAAATATCTTGAAGAAGAGGGGATAGTTACCACCCAGGCGACACTGTCCCGGGATATAAATGAGCTTAACCTGAAAAAGCAGATGTCAGCAACGGGAGTATATATTTATGTGCGAGCTAAGAAATCGGATATGGAGTGTCCGACCTTTTTCAGGGAATCGGTCATAGAGGTCGCTTATGCTATGAATACGGTGGTAATAAAATGTTATGCAGGAATGGCTCAGGCTGCCTGCGCTGCTCTTGATAAAATGAATTGTGATGACGTTGTAGGAACTATTGCAGGAGACGACACGATTTTCGCTCTTATGAAAACGGAAGCGGCAGCGGCAGAATTTACTGACGGACTTAGGTCATTTTTAAATGAATGAGTTGATTTTGAAAGGACATACAAAATATGCTCTGTGAATTATATATTGAAAATCTGGCGGTCATAGAAAAAGCCGAAATACCGTTCACGGAAAGCTTTAATGTTTTTACGGGAGAAACAGGCGCAGGAAAGTCAATTCTCATTGGCGGGATAAACGCAGTTCTCGGAAAACGGGTAAGCAAGGATATAGTGCGCTCCGGCTGTGAAAAAGCTGTTGTGACTGCAATGTTCCGACATCTTACAGACAGCACAAAAAGCAAGCTTTCTGAGCTTGGTATAGACTGTGAAGACGATGAGCTGATGATAACCCGTGAAATTTTTGCCGATGGAGGAAGCTCTGCAAGGATAAACTCAAAAACTTCTACAGCGGCTGCTGTACGTGAAATAGGGGATACCCTTATTGATGTTCATGGTCAGCATGATAACAGAATCCTTATGTATCCGGAAAAGCACATTGAAATAATTGACAGCTACGGCAATTTGAATAAGTATCTGGAGGATTACAGGCACTCATTTCGTGAGCTGCAAAGCACCGCCCGCAAAATAAAACAGCTTGCAACCCTTGAAAAAGAAAAGCAGCAGAGGATAGAATTTCTTAATCAATTTATCAGCGATGTAGGAGAGCTTGAAATAGAGAATGAAAATGAGGACACAGAGGTTGACAATGAATTTGCAATAGCAAATAACAGCAGTCTTCTTTCAGGCGTTCTGTCACGCTCCCACGTTGCAATTACTGGGGATGAAAACAATTCCGGAATGACTGAAACAATAGATTCCGTTATTGGAGAGCTTTCCTCATATTCCGATATTATGCCGAAGCTGGAACAGCTTGTGGATCGTCTCGAAGCAGCAAAAATAGAGCTTTCTGACTTAGGGGACGAGCTTTCCCGTATTTCGGACAGTA
>JAFLUJ010000132.1 GCA_022511485.1 Oscillospiraceae bacterium
CTCCCGGAGCTTTTTTGAGAAAAAGGGTATGGACGTTGATATAGTAAAGATCGAGGGAAGCGTGGAGCTTGCTCCGCTGCTTGGTCTTGCGGATGCTATTGTGGACATCGTTGAGACGGGCACTACTCTCAAAGAAAACGGACTTGAAGTATTTGAGGATATATCTCCTATTTCCGCAAGGCTTATTGTCAATATGGTAAGCCTGAAAATGAGACAGCAGGAAATAGAATCTCTTATAAAACTGATCGAAGAAAACCTGAATTAACTGGAGGGTATTTAAAATGATAAGAAAGATAATCGCTAACGGCACTGACGAGGTGGCTTTCCTTAAAGAGGTGGAAAGGCGCAACGGGGAAACGGACAAAAGAGTAACCGAAGTTGTTTCGGAGATAATAGAAAATGTAAAGGAAAACGGTGACAAGGCTGTAAAGGATTACACTCTTAAATTTGACGGCAAGCTTCCTGAGTATTATGAAGTTCCTCTTGATGTTATCCACGATGCTCTTGACGAGGCGGACGAGGACTTTGTAAACGCTCTTCTGGACGCTATGGAGAATATTGCTGCTTTCCACCACAGACAAAAGGAGCAGGGATTTATCGACCCTCACGACAACGGAGTAATTCTCGGTCAGCGTGTACGTGGTCTTGAAAGGGTGGGTCTTTACGTTCCCGGAGGTACGGCGGCGTATCCATCGTCTGTGCTTATGAATGCTATCCCCGCAAAAATTGCAGGGGTAAAGGAAATTATAATGGTAACGCCTCCCTTAAAGGACGGCACTCCAAACAAGGATATTCTTGTAGCGGCGTCGGTTTGCGGCGTCGACAGAGTTTTCCTTGCCGGCGGCGCTCAGGCTGTGGCTGCTCTTGCATATGGTACGGAGGAAATTCCGAAAGTGGATAAGATCGTAGGTCCCGGCAATATTTTCGTTGCTACTTCAAAGAAGCTTCTTTACGGCAAGGTGGACATCGATATGATCGCCGGTCCAAGTGAGATACTTGTTGTGGCAGATGAAACTGCTGACCCTAAATATCTTGCGGCTGACCTTATGTCCCAGGCGGAGCACGACAAGCTGGCTTCCTCCATTCTTATTACTACAAGCGAGGATATTGCAGATAAGACCATCGCTGAGCTTGAAAGACAGGTCAAGGAGCTTTCAAGACGTGAGATTATTGAACAGTCTCTGTCTGATTACGGAGCTGTCATTGTTGCAGACTGTCTTGAATGTGCAATAGAGCTTGCAAACGAGCTTGCTCCGGAGCACCTTGAATTGCAGGTGGAGAATCCTCTCCAGTATATCGGAATGATCGACAATGCAGGATCGGTATTTCTGGGAAAATATGCTCCCGAGCCTTTGGGAGACTATTTTGCAGGTCCTAATCACGTTCTTCCTACCAGCGGAACAGCAAGATTTTTCTCGCCGCTTTCCGTAAACAGCTTTACAAAGCGTTCAAGCTTCATTTATTATACTGAACAGGCTCTGCTTGACGCCAGGGACGATATTGTCTGCATTGCTGAACGTGAGGGACTTACCGCACACGCAAACGCTGTAAAGGTAAGATTTGAATAAGAACAATTTACTATGAAAGGTTGCTACTATGTACGAACTTAATTCAAAATTAAAAAAAGTCGAGCCATATGACCCTGTTGAGGGAGACTACAGAATAAGGCTTGACGCCAACGAGTCCTTTTTCAATATAAATGATACTCTGGGGGATAAAATTGCGGAGGAGATAAAAAAAGTATCCCTGAACCGTTATCCTGACCCTATGGCTTCCAAGGCTGTAAAGGCTTTTTCCGAGTTTTATAATGTTCCGGAAAAATACATTACTGCCGGAAACGGCTCTGACGAGCTGATAAGCATTATCGCAGGTTGTTTTCTGGAAAAGGGAGACAAGATCCTGACTCTTTCTCCGGACTTTTCAATGTACGCCTTCTACGGAAGTCTGTATGAGCTTGATGTTGAGACCATGCAGAAAGAGCCTTCCCTGCAGATAAGCATACCGAAGGTTATTTCTTACTGCAATAATAACAGCATAAAGGCGGTCATTTTTTCAAATCCCTGTAATCCTACCTCTCTTGGTGTTACGAAACAGGATATTATCAGGCTTGTAAAAAATGTGTTCTGTCTGGTTATTATTGACGAGGCTTACATGGATTTCTGGGATCAGAGTATCCTTGACGAGATCGAAAACTACGATAATCTTATTATCCTGAAAACCTGTTCCAAGGCAATGGGTCTGGCGGGGATACGCATGGGATTTGCTGTTGCCGGAGAAACCATAACCACAGCTTTAAGGAGTGTAAAGTCTCCATATAATACCGATTCAATCTCACAGACTGTATGCAGTACAATACTTTCCGAAAAGGACATCCTTAAAAAAATGTGCAGTGAGATCGTCGAAAGCAGGACATTCCTTTATGAAAGTATGCTTGATCTTTCCAAGAAATATGTGAAGCTTGAAAAAGTCTATGAATCGGTGACAAATTATGTTTTTGTCAAGACGTCCTGTGCGAAGAAAATATATGAGGAGCTTCTTAAAAAGTCAATAGCTATTCGCTATCTGGGAAATTACATCCGCATTACAGCAGGAAGCAAGGACGAAAACAATGAAGTTATCTCAGCCATAACTGAGATACTTAAAGCAATGGAAGAGGGTGAGTAATTTTGAGAAGCGCGGAAGTAAACAGAAAAACCAAGGAGACTGACATTCAGGTCAAGCTTGAACTTGATGGCAGCGGAAAAGCGGATATTTCCACCGGAATAGGCTTCTTTGACCATATGCTCACTGCTTTTGCGGTACACGGAGGTCTTGATCTTACTGTCAAAGTCAATGGAGACCTGAATGTGGACGGACATCACTCCGTTGAGGATACAGGTATCGTTCTTGGTACGGCTTTTAAGCAGGCTATCGGAGATATGAAAGGCATAAAACGTTACGGGACAGCATTTATCCCCATGGACGAGGCTCTTGGCTTTGCAAGCCTTGACATCAGCGGCAGACCATATCTTGTTTTTAACGCGGATTTTTCCGATGACAGGATAGGGGAGCTTGACACCTGTCTTGTGGAGGAGTTTTTCCGTGCCTTTGCTTTTAATGCAGGAATTACTCTTCATCTTAAATGTGAGTATGGCAAAAATGATCACCACATTGCCGAAGCGTTATTCAAGGCTGCGGCTCATGCAATTGCAGACGCCAAGGTCATTGCAGGAAATGAAATACTATCTACAAAGGGTGTATTATAATGATTGCCGTTATTGATTACGGAGCGGGAAATATTTTCAGTGTGAAAAATGCTCTGGACTATCTGGGATATGAAAATCGTCTTACAAAGTCCCAAGAGGATATAAAAAATGCGGACGGGATAATCCTTCCCGGCGTGGGAGCTTTCCCGTGGGCTATGAAAATGCTGAATGAAAGCGGTCTTGTTGACACCATCAAAACAGAAGCAAAAAAGAAGCCGTTTCTTGGTATCTGTCTTGGTATGCAGCTTCTGTTTGACAAGGGCTTCGAATTTGAAGAGTGTGACGGTCTGGGACTTATCCCCGGTCATGTGGATAAAATGGACGAACCAGATCTTGTTATTCCGCATATGGGATGGAACAAGCTGGAGAAAAATCAGGACTGTTCGCTGCTTGATGGACTTTCTGACAACGAGTATGTTTATTTCGTACATTCCTACAAGGCTTTCTGCGAGGATGAAAATCTGTATGCTTATTGTGAATACGGAAATAAGGTGTCTGCGTTGGTATCAGACGGAAAAACCGTTTTCGGAGCACAGTTCCATCCGGAAAAAAGCGGTGAGACAGGTCTGAAAATACTTAAAAATTTTGTTGAAATGGCTAAGTAATAATTTATTGTGTATAAAATAAACCAAATCGAAATCATAGGAGATAAAGTAGTGAATACAACTTTATTTTTTGATATGGGCTACACATTAGTAGACGAGGGCGCTGTCTGGAAAAGACGCTGCGAAGAACAGGCGGCAACAGAAGAAGCAAAGTGTCTTGGACTTTCTGCTGAAGCAATTTATCGGGAAATTGAAAAAGCCTCCATCGCGCGTTTACCCCAGTATCGGACGGTAATAAAAAAGTTTCAGTTCAAGACTGTTGCTC
>JAFLUJ010000133.1 GCA_022511485.1 Oscillospiraceae bacterium
ATGTTCATTATCAGAAAACGCTCAAAAGCAAATAAGTAAAAAATTGTACTGTCACTTTAAGGGTGGCAGTACTTTTTGCTCTTATGTGAAATAATCATATGTCATTTGATGTAGTTCGGGCTATGCCCGAACAAAAGGGGGGGGCAGAGGAACTGCTGCCCCTCGGAGAGCACCTGTACTTATGACACTCTACTTGCCCCGATGTATAGGGTAGTAGTGTGTCATAAGTACTATGGCGTTACTTACGGCAAAGACCGTAAGTAAAAGCGGCTTCGCCGCTGAAAAGAGCCTGTCACTCGTTTGAATGTGACAGGCTCTTTGTGCATATTCAGACAGAAGTATTGCAAGAGCAGATTTAAAATACTTCTTTTCCGACAGCTCACGTCAGAAAGGTTTTCCCCAGTAAAAGTACAGAGGTAATGCGCTGAATTATCTATTTCATGTATCCTTGCGGGCAAAATATTTCATCGGTTTCAGCTTTGACTGATAGAATTTCTGAGCGCTGTAAAGTCCCCAGTATCCGGAAAGCATATAGCTTATCGCGATAGCAAGAGCATAGAACACAAGACCGGCTGCTCCGAAAAGCTCAATGCTGAGAATGATGGTGGCAAAGGGACAGTTGGTCACTCCGCAGAATACTGCCAGAAGTCCTACAGCAGCTCCAAAGCTGGGATCAAGTCCGATAAGACCTCCGAAGAAGCATCCGAATGTCGCTCCGGTAAAAAAGCTTGGGACGATCTCTCCGCCCTTGAAGCCTGCTCCTAATGTAAGAGCGGTGAAAAGAATTTTCAGCAGGAACGCAATAGGAAACGCCTCTCCCTCAAAGGCTCTTTCGATAACATTCATACCTGCACCGTTGTAATCTCTGTTTCCGACTATCAGGGTGAGCAGGATCACGATAACGCCGCCTGCAACAACTCTTACGTAATCGTTTTTTATGTACTTCTTATATATTTTTCCCGAATTATGTATTGCAAAGCAGAACAGCACGCTTACTGCGGCACAGGCAGCTCCCAGCAGGGTCACTCTCAGAAGATCGGGGACAGAGCCTTCTCCTAATGATGGTATGCCCTTTACGATAAAGGATTCTGCTTCCACGCCAAAGGATTTCGCCACTACTACGGCTGTTACTGCCGAGACCATACAGGGCACAAGTGCGGAATACTGTGCCGCCGCTATGATAGTTACCTCCACAGCAAATACTGCTGCCGCAACGGGAGTTCCGAAAAGAGCGGAAAATCCGGCAGACATACCGCACATTATCAAGGTAGAAAGCTCCTTTTTGTCCAGTCTGAACAGCTTTCCGAATGGGGAAGCAACACTTCCGCCTATCTGGAGAGCCGCACCCTCACGTCCCGCCGAACCTCCTGTGATGTGGGTCAGGAAGGTAGCAATAAAGATCAGCGGTGCAAGCTTTATGGAAACTTCCTCATCAGAACGTGCGCCTTTGATTATATTGTTTGTGCCCGGGTCTTTGGAAAGTCCGCAGATGGTGTAGAGAAACACGATGACGAGACCGGCTAACGGCATAACAAAGATCGTCCAGCTGTTGGAATTCCGGAAATCATTTGCGAATCCCAGAGCCTTATTGAAAGCCGTTCCCACCAGACCTACAACAATTCCGACAATGACAGCAATGATAAACCATTTTATAAAGCCCTTTATCAGCTCAGGGTATGTATGACTTTCGCCGGACGCCTGATCCGATGTTTTTTCTGTCACCTGCTCAGATCCCTTTGCAGCTGCGGCTTCCGTTTCCACAGCTTCTGTTTTTGAGGGATCCTCTTCCGACAGATTGATCTCAGTATTTATTTCAGCCATTTTTATCTCCTCTTATTTTAATTTTACAGAACATATCACTTTTCCAGCATCAGCAAAAGCTCCCTGAGAAGCTTGCAGGCTGTGGCAGTGGAAACTCCGCTCTGGTCGTAGTGAGGGGAGAGCTCGTTTATATCCGCACCCACAATGTCAAGATCTTTCAGGCACAGAACTGCTTTCAGAAGCTGCATGAAGGTAACTCCGCCAGCCTCCGGAGTTCCCGTTCCCGGAAAAGCAGAGGGGTCAAGGACGTCCATGTCAATGGTCAGATAGACCTTTTTCCCTTTCAGGTCTTCTGCGGCTTTTTCTATGCCATCCACGTCAAATTTGTGCATTATGGTATGACCGTCACTGAAACGGAACTCCTCACGATCGCCGCTTCTTATGCCGAACTGGTAAATGTGTCCGTCTCCCACCAGCTCCCAGCATCGGCGCATAACACAGGCATGGGAATTTTTTACTCCCAGATAATCATCCCGAAGGTCTGCATGAGCGTCAAACTGTATAATATACAGGTCGCTGTATTTTTTTTGTATGGCTCTTACCGCTCCCAAAGTGACGGAGTGCTCCCCGCCGATCATCACCGGACGTTTCCCGTCAGAAAGTATCTCGGAAGCGATGTCCTCAATCTGTTCAAGAGCCGTTTCCACCGAGCCGATGCAAAGCTCCGGGTCTCCGGCGTCGAAAATGTTATAGTCCAGCAGGTCTTTGTCCTGATAAGGGGAGTAGGTCTCTATCCCGAAGCTTTCCGCCCGCACCGCAGAGCAGCCGAACCGTGTCCCGGGACGGAATGACGTAGTACTGTCAAACGGCGCTCCGAAAATGACGGTTTTTGCCTGCTCGTATTCACATTCACAGCCTATAAAGGCTTTTCTTTCGATCTGCATATTTATTCCAATGCTCCTCAGGAGCATATCTCCTTCTATTATTGTATAGTTTGCTGCAGCGGGCAGTATATCAGAATTTGTCAGGATCAAGCAGATCCTTGACGTAGTTGGGTATTGCAAAACAGCCCTTGTGAAGCTCCGTATTGTAGTATCTTGTTTTTATGCCAAGACTGTTCCATTTTTCACCGTCAGCCGCAAGAGGGTCAATGGAGTTTGAAGCAAATCCGAAAAGCCAGTGTCCCGAGGGATATGTGGGGATATGCACCTGATAGACCCGGCATATGCTGAAAAATTCACGGATACGCTTATGAGCCCGCTGCATTGCTTTAGCGTCATCGGAGTAGTAAGGACTTTCGTGCTGATTCACAAGGATACCATTTTCGGTCAGGGCATTATGGCAGTTTCCGTAGAACTCGCTGGTGAAAAGACCCTCACCCGGTCCGAATGGATCGGTGCTGTCAACTATGATAAGATCGTACCTCTTTTCCTTACCCCGGACAAACCGGAGACCGTCATCGTAAAAAATATGGACTCTGGGGTCATCAAGCTTGCAGGCAGTTACGGAAAGGTACTCCTTGCTGACCTCCACTACCCGCCGGTCAATTTCCACCATATCAATATTTTCAATGGTCTCATATCTTGTAAGCTCACGGACAGTACCTCCGTCGCCTGCGCCTATCACAAGGACATTCTTTATCTCCGGGTTGGAAGCCATAGCCACATGAGTTATCATTTCGTGGTAAATAAATTCGTCCTTTTCGGTAAGCATCATGAGTCCGTCCAATGTGAGGAACCTGCCGAATTCGGGACTTTCAAAAACGTCTATCCGCTGATATTCGCTCTGCTCGGAATGAAGCTGCTTATTTATTCTTATAGACATCTTTACATCAGGGGTATGAGGTTCACTGAACCATAATTCCATAATTGATTTCCTTTCTGTTATCTATTCATCTGCTACAGCGTAGTGCTGTTGTCGTCAAGACGTTCCTCATCAGCCTTTTTAGCTGCAAAATATATTCTTGAAAGTAAAATTGCTACCACAAGCCACATAATACTTGCAGCGTATCCCGATATTTGTACGCCGAGACTGTCACCGCTTATCGTTGACATGATAGTTACCACAAGCATAGCTAATGAAAGCACTCCGTTGAGGATTCCGAAATAAAGGTAGCTTTTATATTTTTCGTAGCTTTTTTTATTGTACTGATCCATAATATAACTATATTTCCCGGGGGAAACATGAACCTCCTTTCAAGATATAGCGGAAATATACTGCCCGCTACAGCAAACTAAGCATTAGTTTGCTGCGCCGCCTTCGGCGGCTGAAAATCATAGATTTTAGCGGGCAGTATGAAGGTTGGCTCTGCGGCTGCGCCGCACCTCTGAGCAAAGCTCA
>JAFLUJ010000164.1 GCA_022511485.1 Oscillospiraceae bacterium
GTGGATATTTGCTCGGTTGCAAACTCAAGAAATACCCTCGGATATAAAAATTCTGTAGCTCTCGCAGGAAGAGGTTCTGAGGCTATAGGTGTAGCACAGGTTCGTGACAGGATTCGTGACAAGCAGGTGAGAGATTACAGCGGTGATCTTTGCAATGTAGGCGTAAAGGTAGGCGTCCTCTCAGATATTGAAGATCTTTTTGACAGTATCGAAGCGGATTCCGGTTATGCAGATGCAGCAAGCCTTACTTCTATACTAAGCAAGCTGAAATCTGCTTTGCAGAGCTTTTCTGCTGACAACGCTGACAGAACTGAAATGGCAAACATTGTAATAAATGCTGCCCGCAGTCTTGTGCAGAGCGTTAATAATACAAACGGAAAAATTGATGATGTATGCAACCAGACTATGGTTGATACAAAGCAGACTGTAGACAGAATAAACGCTATTTTCGGCGAGATGGCTGAGCTTAACAAACAGATCAAGAACGCTTATATCTCCATGGGCTATATCACAAGAACCAACAATAACTATGAGGTTATGAAGGAATATGGTCCTCTGGAGCTTAAGGATGAGATGCACAGTCTTCTTGATGAGCTTTCTCAGTACGGAAATATTGATTATGAGGAAATGGATGACGGTACATTTACTGTTAAGTTCGGAAATCAGCTCGTTGTTGAACAGGACAAATACGCTCAGATGGCTATGGCGGAAGAAAGCCCCAGACCTACAGAGCTTGCATTTATCATCACACAGGTAGAGCGCGATACAGACGGCAAGATCATAGGCGGTCTCTACAAAAAAGACGAGTGGTTTGATATGCACGTCAAGAACCGTACAGGCGGAGATGCACAGCTGCTTGTAAGGAAGAGTGTAAGAGAACCGATCGGTATGTACAACGAAACTGTCAAGACATTTGATTTCAGCGGTAAAAGACCTAATAACACCCTTTATCTTGACAGCGGCTCTCTCAGAGGTTATCTTGATGTTTATAACGGCAGAGGCTTATATGCTGATAATATTCTCGGAGATGCAGTAGGAACCGGTCTTACCGACAATTATCAGTATATCTGTCAGCAGGTGGATCTGGCAAACAAGGCTCTTGATGATCTTGCAGCATTGGATCTGACCGATCCTAACAATATGGAAATGTTCTATAAGATCGTTGACGTTCTGGAGGACAGCGTAGGAGCTAAATTCGATATGGATCCGGATACAGGCGATTATACAATACCTCCTGTTATTAAGGTAAACGGAGTAACGATTTTTGAAAACGGAACTGCAACCAAGCTCAGCGTTGAAAATCCCGATGCTCCTGCAAAGCTCGGAAATGCACAGATCAAGGCTGGTAATGACATCGTAAGAACCATTGCAATAAATGATTACAACGGTATCGAGTTCTACCGCGATATGCTCAATGCATTTGTAAAGACGATCACTAAGGCATTTAACGATATATATAAGGATATTGACGTCAAGGTTCCGAATCCTGATTATCCCGATAATTCTGATGAGGAGTTCATTTACGAAAAGAAAAGCTTTGAGCTCTTTACATACGATGATGGTTATTATGCAGAGAATGATCCGAGCATGAGAACCTTCCGCAGAGCTTCAGGCTCATTCAGAGTAGCGCAGGACTGGATCGACAATCCGATGCTTATTGCAAATCCTACTAATGACAATCAGTATGAGGAGCTGAATAATATCTTTATCAACAAGCTTCTTGGACTCTTCTCTGAGGATGCTGCTGAGAAATTTACATTCTCTGATGATTTCGGTCACGCTGAAACAACACAGCATACTCTGGAAAAATATATCGCTCACATAAGCGAAAATGTTGGTAATCAGGTCGCAAGCGAAGGATATATTTACACAGTTACCGACATTGCTCTTACAACCGCTGAGGAAGAAAGAAGCGGCGTTATGGATGTTTCCATGAACGAAGAAGGTATAAGCATGATGAACTACCAGAAATGGTACAATGCTATCTCCAGAATGATCTCCACTCTGGACGAAGCGCTTGACAAGCTTATAAACCAGACCGGACTTGTAGGTCTCAGATAATAATTTGATCGGAAAGGAATGAAACTCCATAATGAGAGTATCAAGAGTAACAAATAATATTACCAAGAGCATGTACATGAAGAATCATAACAGATCTCAGACAAATATGCTCAAGAGCTATACAAGGATCATGACACAGCGTATGTTCAACCGCGTTTCCGAGGATACTATCAACGGAAACAAGGCAATGACAGTTCGCCGTCAGCTGAGAGATCTGGACATCTATCAGGATAATCTCAGCTCCGCAAAGGCGCTTTTCAGCTCCGCTGAGGTAAACCTTGACAAGGTTGCACATGACCTTTATATTTCCATTGAGGAGCAGCTTGTAGCTGCATGTACCGGCACGGATTCTCAGGATGAAATGGATATTTATGCAACCAGCCTCAGGCAGACAGCAGAGGAAATGGTGGATACTCTTAACGGTGATTACGGTGAAAGACGTATTTTCGGCGGTACTAACAACGGAGATAAGGCGTTTGACATCAACTGCACCGTAGTTCAGGATGAAACCGGAAAGGTAGTTTATCCTCCGTACTTTGATAAGTATTACGAGATCGACGCTGCTACCGGTAATGTACAGATAAAGGAAGGCGTAAAATTTGCTGATATTCCTAAGAACGTAACATATAACGATGTTCCTGTTGATATGAACGCTCTCGGAAATATGATCTTCGGAGACGGCACAATAGGTCAGCTGGAAAACGGAAATTACAAGGTCACTGTGATAAAGGACGTTGACAAAACAGTGGTAAACTCCTTTGACCTGAATTTTGACGAGGCAAGAGCAAAGAATGATAATTCGCTTATCTTCCCCGGTTCAAAGCCTATCTATGTTGACATCGGAATAGGCATAAAATACGACAATAATTATGAGGTCGATCCGCAGACAGCTTTAGATACATCCCTTAATGGAGCGGCTATTACAGGCAGCGGAATGTATTTCTCCGACGACTGGACAAAGAATTGCACATATATCGATGATAATGGAAATACAGCAGTAAAGCACATTATAAGATATATGACAAAAGAACAGGCTGCAGAGCTTGGAATTGATGTTGACAATTATACTCCTCCCAGTTACTTTGAAGGTCCGGCTACAAAGGAGGGCGTTATCGGTCACAAGGGTCAGGACGGCAATATAGATGAAGAAGTTACACTTTATGCTGTTGATACAGGAGAACTGGATCTCAGCGGAGTTTACAGCAATAACATGATGCAGCTTACTCTGGACGCAGCTAAGTCTCTTGAGGACGGCGGATACAGCAGTACTGTTTCAAACTTTGAATACGATACCACCGTGGAAACCAAGAATGGTGATCAGGCGTATGTAAACGGAGTTATAGACAGAGCTGCAATGGCAGAAAAGGGTATCCTTACTGCTCTCACTACTCTTGGTGCAAAGCAGAACGATATTGAATTCTACCAGAGCAGAACAGAGGATTATGAGTTTAACCTCAAGGAACGTCAGAACCTTGTTGAAGGCACTGATATGGAAGCTGAGATCATGAATTACTACAATATTGAGGCAGCTTATCAGGCATTCCTTAAGATCGGTACGCAGGTTATTCCCGGCAGTATTTTCGATTATGTCTGATCTGTCTGTAATGACAATAGCTTGTAGTTGACATATTTAAGGATCGGAAGAATTAATTGAGATACTTTCGGAAGCATGACTTTGAGCATTTATTTTCCGCAACCTAACAGCAAAAAAATCTGCGAAAGGAGAAGCCTCCTGCGGAGGCGTATTTACCTATATGGAACAGCTTTTAAGTATAACACGTATCCCTATTAAAGTGGAGGTCAAGGTTCACCGCGGAGAACTGAGGCAGGTTGAAGATACCGCAAAAACCGGAACCTCCGGAACATCTGCTCCGTCAGTTAAGGTATCTGCACTGCAGGATGGCGGTATCCGTTTGCAGGCAGAGCCATATAAAATTGATCTTTCAGAGGTCAGAAATTATGATTCATATACTCCGTCATCGAGCGATAATGACATAACGCTCACTTATGAGGGGATCGCAAAGCTTGCAGACAGTGTTGCAAAGTCATCTAAAAATACAGGCACAAAAAAGGTGTCAAGTCATATTGAGTCAGTGCTTCAGTCCCTTCCTAAAACCAAGAGCAGCACGGTAAGCTACTCAAACGGGATCCTTAGTATCAACTATCAGATCAATGCCAAATCTTCGGAAAATGTTTCATATGATTCGGACAGACCGGAATTCGAGTTTATCCCCGGCAGCATAGAATTCATTATTGAACAGATGCCCAGAATTGATATTGAGTATCTTGGCGATCCAATCTACTTCCCGAGAAGTGCAGATCCTAATTATGAGCCCCCGCTTGATGTATTCGCTTAATGAGAGGAAGTCACAATGACTATAAAAACAAGAGATTTCGGTGAGCAGAGCATTACCGAGGATAAAATACTGAATTTTCCTGAAGGGCTGTATGCTTTTGAGGAGGAACACGAATTTGTTATGCTGTCTCCATTAGGAGAGGATGTTTATCCCGCATGGCTTCAAAGTGTGAATAACGAAAATCTTTGCTTCATCGTTTTTGACCCGGAAAAGATAGTTACAGATTACTCTGTAACAGTTGATCCGGAAGCCCTTGGTATCATTAAGCTGGACAGCGGTGATAAGCCTCATTATCTGGTGCTTGCTGTAGTTCCTGAGGAGTATAAAAATACTACAGTAAATCTTAAAAGTCCTATAATGATAAACGCAGACAAGATGCTTGCTGTTCAGGCTATTGCTGCGGAAGGTTATCCAATAAAATTCCCTATCTTTAAAAAGGAGGGAGAATAATGCTGGTAATAACCCGAAAGATCGGAGAGGGACTTCGCATGGGCGAAAGTATCCGGGTGACGGTCGTAGAGATTGCCAAGGACAGGGTCAAGCTCGGCATTGAAGCACCCTCCGATGTAAGGATAATTCGCAATGAGCTTTTTGATACGGAAAAGTTCAATATTCAGGCAGCTGTACAAAAGCCTGCTGCGGATCTTTTGTCAATAATAAAAAATCAGCATGGCGGGTGAATGTCAGCCTGCTTTGTACCCATGATTAAAAAATTTTCAAATAGGAAAGGACGATCGATATGTCAACTATTTCAAACAGCACTAATAGAGTAGCGGGATTAATGTCCGGTCTTGATACGGAAGAGCTTGTAAAAGCGCTGACCACCAATACCAAGAACAGGATAAACTCTCAGAAGCAGAAGCTCCAGCTTCTCCAGTGGAAGCAGGAAAGCTATCGCTCTATAATTTCAAAGATCACTTCTTTCAAGGATAAGTTCCTGAAAATCGAAAGTGAAACATCTATTAAAGCAGCTGCGGTAATGAAAAAACATGCTACATCTGTTTCTAATGAGAAGGTCATTTCGGCGACCGCATCTGCTGATGCAGTTGCTGCTAAATACCTTATATCACAGGCATCATCAGCTAAAGCGGCGACATTCGGCGGAAAGGGAGCTGTTACTTCAGGAGAAGTAAAGCTTAATTTCTCCAACAACAATAAAGGCTATCAGTACTTTGTTGATGTTGAACTGGACGGCATATCAAAGAAGATCGAGTTCAGAGGCGGAGACGGTGCAGATGGCATAGATACAGCAGAGGAAAACTTCCTTAAAGCTGTAAATGATGCATTTAAAGATGAATTGGGCGGAAAGGAATTTAAATTCAGAAGAGGCGAGGACGGAAGCTCATATTTGGGATTAAGCGGCGACGATGGGATCCGTCATTCGATTTGCGTCGGAGCTCAGATCTCAGCTGTTGGTCTCGGGAGCACCGCCTACAGCAATACCACGAAGTCATCCACTCTTGGCTCAGTAAGCTTTTTACAGGAACTAAAGAGCTCGGACGGAAAATATAATATCAATATCAACGGTGTTGATTTTGAGTTTAATGATAATACTACAATTGCTGAGATGATAAGCACTATCAATGGATCTAAGGCAGGTGCGGTTCTCTCTTTCAGCAACGTTTCACAGACCTTTACTCTTGAAAGTGCAACTAGCGGTGCAACTTCTAAACTGGAGGTTTATCAGTCACATGGTAATCTTCTCAATGCAATGTTCGGCTGGGATAATAGCGTAGGTGAGTCCTCAGACCCTGATGCTTCCAAGGTAATTACAGCAGAAAGGATCAGCTCGGAAACCTATATGTCATTCAATAAGCTGAGTGAATATTTTAAGGACGGATTTGATCCGGATAATGAAGCCGGTTTTGACGGTAAATTCAAAATTTATATTGATGGATCAGATGAAGCTATTGAATTTGATGTAGGAGCTATCCTTTCCAAAAAAGCATTGGAGAACGCAACGAAGGCTGATCCCGAAAAGACAGAATGGACTTCTCAGGACATCGTTGATGCTTTTAATGCCGCTTTGGATAAGGCATTAAGTGCCAAGGGCAAGGAATATAAGGATGCTGACGGAAATAAAATAGAATTTTTCAAATATGATGACAGCAAGGGCGCCGGCCTTATGAAGCTTGATGGTACATACGAATTAACTCTTGAGAGCAATGAGGTTCTCGCCAATGGTATTACAAATAAGGTGGAGGTTATTGCTTCCGGCGTTGACACAGTGAGCGAGTCAGAATACCTGGTATTTGACGTAGACGGTCAGCAGGTACTCGTTAAAGCCGCTGACGGTGAGAAGGTTACTATTAATGATCTTATTAGTTCGGGACTGTTTGAATATTCAAAGGGAGTTCTCACCCCGGTTAAGGACAAAGTAATAACATTAGTCGACGAAGATGCTGTTATTGACGAAAAGATTATAGACAGTATTACAGGAGAGTTAGAGTTTGAAGAGGGTACGCCTCAGGACGTTATAGATGCTAAAACTGCGGAAGCAAGAGCAGCTGCTGAGGAGAAGGCAAAGGCTGCTGTAAAGTCCGGAGCTGAGTTCATCCAGGATTATTTTGAGGGCAAAGAGGTTCTTAAAGGTGCAGTTTACGGTGAGACTCAGACCACACAGGGTGAAAACAGTACAATCACAGTAAGCAACGATGGCGGAAAGACATTTACAAAGTATACAAGTTCAAATGGAAGCTTTACATTTGACGGTACTACAATAAATGTCAACGAAATGCAGAACTTCGAGGCAGCGAGTGATGACGACTATATCACTGTTGATGTAACTAAGGACAACAGTGCTGTTCTGGATGTTATAAAGCAGTTCGTTGAGGATTATAATACTCTTCTTGATGAGCTTTACGAGGAGATCGGCACTAACAGACCTAAGTCACAGGGCTCTTACTTTGATCCTCTTACAGAAGAGCAGGAAGAGGAGATGTCCGAAAAGGAGATTGAGAAGTGGAACGAAAATGCTCAGAAGGGTCTCCTTTACCGCGATTCAAATATCCAGAGATTCCTCTCCGATTTAAGAGGAGTTATGACCACAAGAATTAATGGCTTCGGTCTTGCAAACTTGGGTGTAATGGTTACTAATTCCTGGGAAGATCACGGAAAGATCGAGATCAAGGATGAAAATGCACTTTTAGAGGCTATTGAAATGAACGGCGATAAGATCGCAGATTTCTTCACAGGAACTTCCGGATTTGCATCTAAGATTGAAGGTGTTATTGACAAGGCGCTTTCTACAACTACCGGCAAGTACGGCTATCTGGCAGCACTGGCAGGTATTGAGGGAACAAAAACTGTCGATGATAACCAGATCTTCAAGCAGATCTCTTACATCCAGGATATAATTGACAGACTCAATGAAAGATATGAAAAAGAGCAGAGCCGTTATTGGAGCAAGTATACACGTCTTGAGAAGTATATGGCTAATGCCCAGTCTCAGATGTCGTACTTTACCGATTCCGCAAGCTCGTATTAATAATACCATTAAAAAGGAAGGGTAATAATGCCAGCGCTTAATCCATACCAGAAGTATATGCAGCAGCACGTTACGACAATGACACCCGGACAGATGGTTGTTGCCCTTTATGACAAGGCAATAACTGAGCTTAATAAGGCGGTATACTTCATTGAGGAGGAGCCGAGTATTCCTAAGGCGCATAATTCTATAATGAGAGTTGCGGAGATCGTAGATACTCTGGATGCACATCTGAAAGAAAAATATGAGATATCCAAAACCCTTGCGGATATGTATCAGTATTTTCGTACAACGCTTATAAGAGCAAATGTCAAGAAGGATGCGGAGCTGCTCAAAGGATTGATACCTTTCTTTCAGGAGATAAGGGATGCCTTTGCGGAAGCATCGAAAGGCTTTTGAATTTGGACGTTGACGGTCGGAATTGGACTATAGTGACAAATTAATAGTAGTTGGCAAGAAGTTGGCGACGGCTGCATTTATACAGTCAGATATTGCCAGTCAAATGGTTGAAAAACGCTGCTTCTTGCCGCTTGCTTTCTTTAATGGAGGTGTGTTTTGTAATGAATAACAAACCGCTTTTGAATCTTATTGATCACAAAATACAGGAAATGGAACGTTACAACGAGATCACAAATCAGATGCTTTATGAAGATATTGATGGTGTGGGAGAGATCATTGATGAACGTCAGAGACTGATAACCTCAATGGATGGTATATCCCTTGATATAAAGCAGTTTATAAACGATCAGTCTATAGAACACCAGGAAAAAATCAATAAAGTATTACAGTTTGAGGAAATTGATGGTCTTAACGGTGAGCTTCTGGAGCTTCAGGAAAAGATCAGACGCATACAGGAGCTTAAAGCACAGATCATTGAAAATGATGCCGCTGCATTCAACCGGCTTCGTGAAATGCATGATGAGATGTGGGAAAATCTTGAACATTCCGCAAAGAGCAAGCAGGTCATCAACTATTTTTCCAAAACAGCAATTGATGTAAACAAAGGAAAAAGGTTGAATATTTCAAATTAATGTGATATAATAAAACTGTCGGGTCGCAGGGCGCGGTCCGACAGAATTATGCGTCCGTAGCTCAGTTGGATAGAGCGTTAGACTCCGACTCTGAAGGCCGCAGGTTCGAATCCTGTCGGGCGCACCATGCAAAAAATCCCGCAAACTCTTTTGTAAACTAGGTTTGCGGGATTGTTTTTATATTCCATAATTTGAATTAAATATAAAATTTTGTGTTTGACGAAGATTTGACGAATATTTCGGTACATAACGAAATTATAAAGCCTTATTTTAAAGACTTTTTATAAACATTTCCAAATTGTTCTGGATATGAGACATAATTCCCATAAATCAAGTCATATTGATTATTTTCCTTGAAAGGAGGTGATAACATGGGAGATAATAGCATGATAGTCCTTGTTCTTATGGGAATTATTTCTGTGATCCTCATTCTTTCTGTTGTACATATTTCTGGTAAAGTTGATGAAATATGTAAGACAATCAAAGAAATGTCAGAAGAACAGAAAAGACAGAAAAAGTAAAAAATCTCGACGACAGACAGGTGACCGAGCAAAAAAATTTTATACAGATATAGGCGAAATTATCTTAAAAACCATTTGAAAATAATCTTCGTACTGTGTTGAAGCTTTGGTGTCAAAATAATTTATAAAAAAATGTTGAAATTATCTCCGAAATGATATATAATTATTGTAAAGATATTTACTCTAAATATGCGATCAAAGGAGTTGTTACACATGGGTCTTATCAAAGCCGCAATGAGTGCAGTCGGAGGTAACCTTGCTGACCAGTGGAAGGAGTTTTTCTATTGTGAGGCTATGCCGTCGGATGTTCTTGTAAAAAAGGGTCAGAAAAAGATGAACGGACGTTCCTCAAATAATAAGGGGGATGACAATATTATATCTCAGGGCTCTGGAATTGCTGTCGCGGACGGTCAGTGCATGATAATCGTGGAGAACGGCAGGATCATAGATGTCTGTGCAGAACCGGGCAACTACGAGTTCAATATTTCCGGCGAACCTACTATTTTTGCCGGTGACCTTGGTACAAGCATAAAGGAGACATTTGCAAGCATCGGTTCGAGAATAGCTCACGGAGGCGTAGCTGCCACAGATACTAGAGTTTATTACTTCAATACAAAGGAGATTATCGGAAACAAATATGGTACTCCCTCTCCTGTGCCTTTCCGTGTTGTGGATAAGAATATCGGACTTGATATAGATGTTTCTATCCGCTGCAATGGCGAGTATTCCTACAAGATCGTAGACCCGCTTCTCTTCTATACAAACGTGTGCGGAAACGTTTCATCGGCATATTATAAATCCGAGATAGACAGTATGCTCAAAACGGAGCTTATGACCGCTCTCCAGCCGGCTTTTGCCAAGATCTCCGACATGGGTATCAGATACAGCTCCCTCCCGGGACATACAATGGAGATCGCAGACGCTCTGAACGAAGTCCTCTCTAAAAAGTGGACAGAGCTTCGTGGATTGAAGATCGCTTCCTTTGGCGTAAATTCAGTAACTATCCCGCCTGAGGATGAAAAGATGATAAAGGAGCTCCAGAGAACAGCCACAATGCGCGACCCCTCGATGGCAGCGGCTACAATGGTGGGAGCTCAGAGCGATGCAATGAAGGCAGCTGCAAGCAACAGCGCCGGAGCAATGACCGGATTCATGGGAATGGGTATGGCTCAGCAGGCAGGAGGTCTTAACGCACAGGCTCTCTTTGGCATGGCACAGCAGAATCAGCAGGCACAGCAAGCTCAGGCTCAGAACGTTCCTTCCGGAGACACATGGACTTGTTCATGCGGAGCAAAGAACTCCACAAAATTCTGCTCGGAATGCGGCAAGCCTAAGCCATCTGCTGAGGGTTGGAGCTGTTCATGCGGAGCGGTAAACAAGGGCAAGTTCTGCTCCGAGTGCGGAAAGCCCAAGCCGGCAGGCGCTCCTCTCTACCGCTGCGACAAATGCGGCTGGGAGCCCTCCGATCCCAAAAATCCGCCTAAATTCTGTCCTGAATGCGGAGATGTTTTTGACGAAAATGATATAACTCAGTAAAAATGATCCTCCGTCCGGCTTTTTGTAAGTCCGGCGGAGGATTTTATTGTTAAAACATTGTTTGCAGGCTTGACATTTTACGAAAAAAAGTGTATAATGTAACTTGGTATATCAATGTTTAAAGGCTGCGGCAGGTTCGGGCTGCGGTGCCGCATCTTTGTATGCGGCGAAACAAAAAGATAGTCTTTCTCTGTCTTTATTGATAGTATAATGTCCATGAAAGGAAGAATCAATATGAAAATAAAAAATTTATCCGCACTGCTTCTTTCTGCCTCTTTGACATTTTCCATGTCCGGATGTGCGATTCTGGAAAAGTTCGGATTAGGAGGCGATGACGCGGCGGAAACTACCGTGCCGCTGAATGCAGAGGGCTACGAGTCCCGCATCAAGGAGCTTGAAAGTCAGGTGGAATCCCTGAAAGCAGAGACTGTGGTCCAGATAGGATTCAGAGATAAAACTGACTATATTCTTGGAAAGGACAATCCCGCTGTAAGCGAGGCTGCTGCTCTTAAAGAGGAAGCTATGGCAGACCTTCCTGCTACTATTACAATAAAGGGAACAGAGTACAGCACAAGACTTACATCTCTTACGCTGAACAATATGAATCTTGATAATGATGACATCAAGGATCTGAAATATATGGTAAATCTTACCGAGCTTCATATGTATCAGAACCATGTTACCGATATTACCCCATTAAAGGGTCTTACCGGTCTTAAAACACTGTCACTGTTCAATAACGATATAACTGATATTTCTCCGCTGGCAGGACTTGTTTCCCTTGAGACCCTGTATCTGCGTGATAATAATATCAGCAATATTTCTGCTCTTGATGGTCTGTATAATTTGCAGACGTTGGATATTTCAGGAAACAATATCAAGGATATTACTCCGCTTTCAGAATTAAGAGGACTTAAACTGCTTCGTATCAACGATAATGATATTGCGAATATTTCCGCTCTCAGCGGTCTTAAAAGCATGGACAGACTTCATATGCAGAACAACAGTATTTCCGATCTTGCGCCTCTGACAGCAATGGCTGATCTGACGGAAGTGTATCTGGAAAACAATGAAATTACTGATATTGAGCCTCTTATGTCCCTGACTTCCCTGGGATGGATAAAGCTTGGATATAATCCAATTGATAACTTCACCCCGCTTACACATCTTACGCAGCTCAAAAAGCTGTACATAGAGGGTATTGACATTCCGGAAGACGAGATGCAGTCCCTGCAGGATAAGCTTCCCGACACAACAATCGTTACAAAATAAATAAGAACCTTTCTTCACAAGATATGTTCCTGGATTTTCGAGCATAATTTTGGCGAAGACAAGGCAAAAATCCGCAGGCAAACTTGTTTGTCATGAATACTCCTGTATTTCAAGGATTTTTAACGCAGTATTCGGCAAAATTTGCCGAAAATCCAATTTGGAGGAATAGAAAATGATAATTATTCTTAAAAAGAATGCAGAGGCGGAATCCGTCCGCAGACTGGAAGAAATTCTTAAAAGCAAGGGTATAAGCACAAACCATATTCAGGGTGAGAACCAGAATATCATCGGTCTTGTGGGAGATACCTCTATCATAGACATGGACAACCTCTACGCACAGGATTGTGTTGAGGACATCCGCCGTGTTCAGGAGCCGTATAAAAAGGCTAACAGGAAATTCCATCCAGATGACACTGTTATCCCGGTGAGAAATACGGTCATCGGCAATGGCTCACTTCAGATAATCGCAGGTCCATGCTCGGTTGAAAGCGAGGAGCAGATCATTACCACAGCTATCGCCTGCAAGAATGCGGGAGCAACAATGCTCCGAGGCGGAGCTTTCAAACCCAGAACCTCCCCATATTCTTTCCAGGGACTTGGCGCGGAAGGTATCAAGCTTCTCATAAAGGCAAGAGAGGAAACAGGACTTCCTATCGTTACTGAGATAATGAACAGCGCCGATCTTGACCTGTTCGCTGATGTTGATGTTATTCAGGTAGGCGCAAGAAATATGCAGAATTTCGAGCTTCTTAAGGCTCTGGGAAAATGCAGCAAGCCTATCCTGCTGAAAAGAGGACTGTCCAGCACTCTGGAAGAGCTGCTCATGTCCGCAGAATATATCATGGCAGAGGGAAATATGAATGTTATCCTCTGTGAAAGAGGTATCCGTACCTTTGAGACTATGACAAGAAATACCTTCGATCTTTCCATGATACCGCTTATGAAGGAAAAATCCCATCTGCCAATCTGTGCAGACCCATCCCACGCAACGGGAATCTACTCTCTTATCGAGCCTATGTCCCTTGCGGCAGTGATCTCCGGTGCGGACGCTCTTGAAATCGAGGTACACAATGATCCTAAGAGTGCCCTTTCCGACGGCGGTCAGCAGCTTACTCCACAGAGATTTGCCGATATGATGGTGAAGGTAAAGGATCTTGCCAGGTATTTAGGAAGGACATTAGGTAAGTAAACTGAAAGGAATCTCATATTTATGGATATAAAAGTCTATCCGTCAAAGCTGATCGGAAAATTAAATGCCCCATCTTCAAAGGCATATTCTCAGCGAATGATAATCGCTGCTGCTCTTGCAGGTGGAGTGTCGGAGGTTTCCAATTTAACTGTTTCAAAGGATATAAGTGTTTCCGCAGCTGCTATGGAGGATCTTGGCGCAACTGTTCATGCTGACGAGGGTACATTCACTATTTCCGGAATAAAAACTCCCCCTGCAAAGGCGGATATAGACTGCTGCGAAAGCGGCGCGACCCTCAGATTTGTTATCCCGATTGCTGCGGCTCTGGGAACGGAATCTGTATTCAAGGGACAGGGAAAGCTTCCCCAGCGCCCTATTACTCCATATATCAGAGAGCTTTCCGCAAAGGGTATCACATTTGAACCTCAGGGAGGACTTCCGCTTCATATGAGTGGCAGACTTCTCTCCGGAGAATATAAAATGGAGGGGGACATTTCCTCACAGTTTATCACCGGACTGCTTTACGCACTTCCTATTTGTCAGGGAGATTCGTCGGTAAAGCTTACGTCAGTATTACAGTCCAAGCCCTATGTTGATATGACAATAACAGCTCTGAAAAAGTTCGGAGTGGAAATAGAAGAGACAGAAGAAAGTGGATTACCTGTATATATTGTAAAAGGTGGTCAAAAATATACTCATTGTAATGTAAGTGTAGAGGGAGATTACTCTCAGGCAGCATTTTTTTACGTTGCGAACGCACTGGGTTCAGAGATAGAGATAAAAAATCTTGATCCCGATACCGCACAGGGAGACAAGGCTATAGTTGATATTATCAATAGCTGCGGTAAGGAGCTCCAGCCCTTTACAGCAGATGTGGGAGATATACCCGATCTTGTGCCAATACTTACGGTATTGGGAAGTCTTACTAAGGGAACAAGCCGCATTGTAAATGCAGCGCGGCTTAAAATAAAGGAAAGCGACCGTCTTGTTGATGTAGCAAGGGCGCTTAACGCAATCGGAGGAAAGGTGACGGCAGGAGACGATTTTCTCGAAATGCATCCTGTGGAAAAATTCACAGGGGGAGAAGTCGACGCCTGCAATGACCACAGGATTGTGATGTCAGCGGCAATAGCTGCACTGTCATCTGATTCACCGGTAATTATCAAGGGAGCGGAAGCGGTAAACAAAAGCTATCCGAGGTTCTTTGAGGATTACAAGGCTCTTGGCGGAAAATTTGAAATACTCTGAGAGCCTGTTTAGTATTGTGAAACCGTCAGATCTTACCGCAAGGATGGCGGTTGAAAGACGCTAAACAGGCTCTATGTACGGATGTACAGACACACGCTGCGAACAGCTCTGTTGTTTTCAGGGGCAGGATACCACAAGGATCACAGCTCCTGAGTTCATAAGACTTTCGTGCGGTATCAAATGAAAGGAGTAGAAATATAATATGTCCTCATTCTGGAATCACAATCTTACTATATCAATTTTCGGCGAATCCCATGGTCCTGCTATAGGTGTTACACTGGACAAGCTTCCCTCCGGAGAGTATATTGACGCGGAGGAGCTTAAATACTTCATGTCAAGACGTGCTCCCAAAAAGGACGCTACATCCACTCCCAGACGGGAAACTGATATGCCTAACATTCTGTCCGGCATTTACAATAACTATACTACAGGTACTCCTCTTGCAGCGTTCATAAATAACAGTGACACTCATTCACAGGACTACGGAAATATTTCAAGACTTGCACGTCCCGGTCATGCGGACTACACAGGTGCGTTAAGATATAAGGGCTTTAACGATGTACGCGGAGGAGGACATTTTTCCGGCAGACTTACTGCTCCTCTCTGCTTTGCGGGAGCTATCTGCGGACAGATCCTTGAGCGCAGAGGTATCTACACCGGGGCTCATATTCTTCAGATACACAATATCAAGGAGAAAAAATTTGACCCCTGCAATGTTACCAGAGAGGAGCTTGTTGCACTGCGGCGCAAGAAGTTCCCCACTCTTAACGACCGCAAGGGCGCGGCAATGGTTGAGGATATTTCAAAAGCACGGGCTTCTATGGACAGTCTGGGCGGTATTATCGAATGTGTTATTACAAATGTCCCCGCGGGAATAGGTTCTCCCATATTTGAGGGCTTGGAAAACAGCATTTCCCAGCTTGTATTTGGTATCCCCGCTGTAAAGGGTATCGAGTTCGGAGCAGGCTTTACTGCTGCTGAAATGCTGGGAAGCCAGAACAATGACGAGTTCTACGTTGACGACCATGGTCATATACTTACAAAAACCAACAACCATGGCGGTATCCTTGGGGGAATTTCCTCCGGTATGCCTATTGTTTTCAGAGTGGCATTCAAGCCTACTCCTTCAATTGCAAGACCTCAGGGTACAGTGGATCTTTCCACACTTAAAAATGAAACTCTGGAGATAAAGGGCAGACACGATCCCTGCGTCGTTCCGAGAGCAGTTCCCTGTGTTGAGTCAGCGGCAAATATAGCGATACTTTCCCATATGCTGGCTTATCCTAACTTTTGATCTGAGATCGGATAAGGACATCCGTAAAAATAGCTGTTCGTAACCGACAGATCAATAAGCAATCTGTATAAAATTGTGTATTTATTACCAACTGTATATTTTAAAAAGGGGGAGGTACAGTATGGCATCAAAAAAACGTGAGATGGAATACGATAATAACCGTCGTCATTACAAAGAGATCCAGGGTGGCTTCAAGTTTGGTTTGCTCACATCTGTTATACCCTCCGGAGTGGTATTTGTTGGTATGGCCTTATATTATTTCATACGTGGCTTGGCAATGCTTGCCGGCGCAACAATGATAATGGGTCAGTGGATAGTCAATACCGAGATGGGAGTAGAAACAGGCGAAACTACCGGTCTGGGGTATACTGTTCAATATGGGTTTATGGCTTACATCCTGGCGATAGTAGTTCTTTCTATTGCAGCTTTTTCCCTTAAAAAAAGAGCACTCAACAAAATACTTTTAGTGCTTTTTTTGGCTGGTGCATTGTATGGATTTTCGGGTATGTTTATAGGATTCTGTACAGTTGGAAAGGGTCTGTATCTCCTTGCATTAGGCAGCTATGGAACATGGCTGGAAAGCTATATTCTGAGGCTTCACAAGGAGCTTGATGAACTTTCCCTGAAAGAGGGTTATCCGGATTTTATTATTGCTCTCAACGAACCGAAACCAATGTCAAACACGGTCGGTCTGACATACAAGCAAAGTGAGTTCCAAAAGCGTCAGAGAAAAGAGGAAGGTCATGAAAAGATGTCAGGTGTGGCTGAAATGGATGAGCTTACTCTTGATACGCAGCTTCCTAAGGGAGATCGTAAAATAGATAACATGATGTGAGTATGTCGAATTGATTCGATTTTTAGTTTAACAATTGAACTTGCGGTTTTTGCTGTAAACTTTAAGAAAAACTATAAACTCAGAGTTTAATACGCTATATAAAGAATAAATGTCGGAGCAAATATATGAATGATTTTTATATAACAGAGACAGATTCCGCTCATGCGGCAAAGGTACTGCTCTGTTTTGTGTTGGAGAAATTAAACCGTCCCATAGAGGAGAAGCAGCTTTACGAAGTCGCAATGGACAGCGGGGTAGTTAACTATTTTTACTACACCGAGGCTTTGGACGATCTTCTGAAAAATGGCTCTGTTTCAAGACAGGAGCATGATGGTTCGGTATATATAGTACTGGAAGAAAAGGGACGCTGGGGAGCGGATTATTTTAATGACACAGTTCCGTATTATTTCCGCAAGCAGCTCCTTACGGCAGCTCTCCGGTATTTTGCAAAACTGAGACGGGAAGACGAAGCGGATATTGAGATCATTCCGGAGGACAACGGATGTAAGGTAAGGTGCACGATAAAGGATGGAAAGCTTGAGCTTATGAAGCTTGATCTGTACGCTCCGGATGACGATCAGGCGCAGCTTATCAAAGAAAAGATAATGCTTGACCCCACCGGATTTTACAGCAGGATCATCGGATATACTTTAGGCTTGGAGGAGGAACTGCCTGAGGTTGATGACATATAAATTATTAAGCAGATTGAACTGACAGTCTGCTTTTTTTCATCATAATAAGATAAATCATAATTTAGTACATTGTCTCTGCGTTCCTATCGGGGGAGACCCTTTTGAAAAAGGGTCATCCCCCGAACCCCCTCCCT
>JAFLUJ010000134.1 GCA_022511485.1 Oscillospiraceae bacterium
CGCCGCCGGTAAGATATATTCCATGTTGGTAAATGTCTCCCACAAGCTCCGGGGGAGTGCGCTCGGAAACGGTCTTCACTCCGTCTATCATTTCCTGAACGCTGTCGATTATAGCTTCGTAAATGTCGTAATCGGTAAGCTCGATCTGCTCCGGGAGACCCCTCACAAGATGCCGTCCCTTTACAACTATTGTTCTGCTTCCGTCCGGAGAATAAACATTTGCAGCTGCGATCTTTGCGTTTTCGGCAGTTTTTTCTCCGATAAGGACACGGTATCTGCTGCTGACGTATTTTACTATGGCTCTGTTGAGCTTGTCCCCGGCAACCTTTATGGAAAGCTTGGAAACGACGCCATACATAGAAACTACCGCAATGTCTGTTGTTCCTCCGCCTATATCTACCACCATATTTCCGTCCGGAGTGGATATGTCCACTCCCGCTCCCATGATAGCAGCGACAGGTTCTTCGATAAGGTATACCTGTCTTGCTCCGGCGATCTTTGCGGCTTCGATAACTGCACGGCTCTCGACGTCGGTTATAGCAGAGGGGATACACATGACGATATTCGGCATAAGGAGCTGCTTGCCGGTGACTTTTTCGATAAACGCCATTATCATTTTTTCGGTCATTTTGTGGTCGGAGATAACTCCGTCGCTGAGAGGACGCACCACTGTAATATATTCCGGAGTTCTGCCTATCATTTTATATGCGTCCGCACCTACGGCAATTACCTCGTTTATTTTCTTGTTAAAAGCTACCACCGATGGTTCATTGAGAACTACACCCTTATTTCCTACTAATATCATTACATTGGCAGTGCCAAGATCAATTCCTATGTCCATAATTAAGTTTTTCCCTCCTCTGATGTATTTTCTGATATATTTTTACGCTCGGTGACAGCGCATACGGCTGCTATTACCTTTACAGCTCCCAGCTTTTTGAGAAGTTCCGCACATTCATTTATTGTTGAGCCGGTGGTCATTACGTCGTCGCACAGCATGACGGATTTTCCGGTAAGGTTGGTTTCACCGGAGTAAAAGAGTTCCTTTGCGTGCTGCTTCCGTTCTGTTCTGCCTAAATGATGCTGTTCGCCGCCGCTTCTTTTGAAAAGTATCCTGCTGCTGACCGGTACGTCAAGATGTTTCCCTATACACTGAGCAAACAATTCTGCCTGATTGTGTCCCCGCATTGTCTGCTTTCTTTTTTCCATGGGCACGGGAACTATAATATCAGGCTTGGGGATATGTTCGTTTTCCATATGTCTGACTATATTTTCTGCTGAGAGATTCGCAATGTTTGTATCTCCGATACGCTTGAAACGGTATATTGCTTCTCTTACGCCTTCGTCATGGAAAAAGAACGGGGCAAACGCCATATCGTAGATATTATCTTCATCTTCATTGCAGATACATTTTTCGTAACCGCATTTCCGGCAGATGAGATCGTTTGCGTCCGGAAGCTTGTCCGCACATTCGGGACAGACATAGGCGTCCCAGGTTATAAAACCGTTGCAGAAGGGACATCTGTTGGGAAAAACAATATCAAGCAAAAAGGCTCTGCATTTATCCGTCCACTTCGTCATAAGCCCTGATCTCCTTTTCAAGCATATCTCTCAGGCAGGAATACCGCAGTGTTCTGCGGTTGTTATCCACCATAGCTGTTACAACTCTTGCTGACCCGACTATTATAAGAAGCCGTTTTGCTCTTGTTACTGCCGTATAGAGCAGGTTTCTGTAATACAGCTTTTCAAATCCTCCAAGCAGGGGAATTATTACAGCGTTGAACTCGCTGCCCTGACTTTTGTGGACTGATATTGCATATGCCAGTTCAAGCTGGTCAAGCATTTCGTAGGCGTATTCCGCGACCCTGCCGTCAAAGTCGATGATAAGCTTTTTTTCCGCCTTTACTACTTTTAAAATTATTCCAATATCGCCGTTAAAAATACCTGTGCCATGCTCTCCGCTTTTTGACCATTCTATGTCATAATTGTTCTTTATCTGCATGACCTTGTCGTCTGTCCGGAAGGTATATATAACTCCCTTTATTTCGGGCTTGTCCTTTCCGGGAGGATTCACAGCCTCCTGAAGGACTTTGTTCATTTCCGTTACTCCGAGAGCGCCCTTTCTGGATGGACAAAGCACCTGAATATCATCAGCAGGGGAGAATCCGTAAGCAGCGGGAAGTCTGTTTACTGTAAGATCGACCACCGTTTTTGACGCGGATTCAAAATCAAGCCGCTGCATAAAGAAAAAATCATTATCCGAACGGGAAAGATCCGGATGTATACCATTTACTATTTTATGTGCGTTTGTGATTATGCAGCTCTGCTGTGCCTGACGGAAAATTTCGGTAAGCTGGACGACAGGAAGCCGTCCGCAGTCGATAAGATCTTTAAGTACGCAGCCTGCTCCCACGGAGGGAAGCTGATCGCTGTCTCCCACCATTATCAGGCGGCAGGACAGCTTCAACGCTCTCAGGAGAGCTTCAAAAAGGAGAGTGTCCACCATGGACATCTCGTCCACTATCATAACATCGCATCCGATGGGATTGCTGTCATTATGCTTGAACTTCGGTTTCCCGCTGTTGTCAAAGACCACTTCCAGCATACGGTGTATAGTTTTGGCGTCGTAGCCTGTCAGGTCGGAGATCCGCTTTGCCGCCTTTCCGGTGGGAGCGGCGATCATTACCTTCATTCCGCGCTGTTCATACAGCGATATGATAGCCTTAAGAGCGGTGGTCTTTCCCGTTCCCGGACCTCCGGTCATTATCATGAATCCCTGTGACAGCGCAAGGGAAATTGCTCTGCGCTGCTGTCCGGCATAGGTTATGTCCTTAGCCTTTTCCTCTATATCAATAAGCTTGGTGTAGTCCCGTCCTGTATCCTTAAGACCACTGTTCATCACTTCAAGTCTGCCTGTTATGTACTGCTCCGCTGTGAAATAGTCCGCCAGATATATGAACAGCCGTCCGTTCTTTTCATATTTTACCAGATTGTCTTCGTCGCATTGGCTGTCAAGACATTTATCAAAAAGCTCCTCCCCGATCTCCATAAGACTGACCGCTGTTTTTTTCAGACGGTCATAGGGGAGACAAGTGTGTCCCGAAAATGTATTATTTATCAGGATATGGTTTATCCCTGCGGATATTCTGCCGTCGCTGTTCATGGGATAGCCGATCTTTTCCGCCATAGCCTCCGCCTTGTCGAAGTCCAGCTCTATGCCTGTTCCGCACATAACGTAGGGATTTTCCTTGATTATTTCTATTGCATACTGTCCCCATTTCCGCCATGCGCTTACGGCGGCGGAGGGAGGGACAGCGTATTGTGAAAGGAAGATCATAAGTGAACGGATACCGAATATCCGCTTGAACTCGGTGGAGATGTCCTCCATTTTGCTGTGGGTAATTCCTTTTATGGCTACAAGCTTTTCCGGTTCGTTTTCTATTACTTCAAGGGTATTTTCGCCGAACTCGTCAACGATACGTCTTGCGAGAGTAGGACCGATACCCTTTATAACTCCGGAGGAGAGATATTTCAGAATGGCATTTTCCGTAGCGGGCATTTTCCTCTGACAGAAGCTTGCACGGAACTGCATACCGAATTTCTGGTGGCGGACATATTCTCCGGAGACTGCAAGCTCCTCGCCTTCCTCGATGTTTCCGAGCTCTCCCACCACTGTGACATAATCGCCGTTTACGTCAAGCTCCAGAACTATATAACCGTTGGACGGATTGCTGAACAGCACTGAATCAACAACGCCTTCAAGCTGTATTAAGTTGTTGTTTCCATCCATAATTTTCCTCCGACGTGCATATATAATTTTATTATATCATACTATTTACGATTTTGCAAACATTTTCCTCGCAATTCTTTTGGTCTATTATACAGTATCTGCAAAAGCCGTCCATAAGCTTTTCAAAGATACGGAGGGTGTCTGCGTCTGCTCCCTGATCGCAGAGCATGACAACGGCTTCGGGATGCTGTCCGGCAGCTGCATAAACGCAGCTTCTTACGATAAACTCTATATCGGAGGTCTCCTTGTTTACCGGAAGGATAATAAAGACCCGTGGCGGATCATCGGACATATTTTC